>NZ_JBHWIY010000005.1:0-14862 GCF_042731715.1 Streptomyces sp. NPDC059832
AAACGCCCGGTTACATTCCGAACCCGGAAGCTAAGCCTTTCAGCGCCGATGGTACTGCAGGGGGGACCCTGTGGGAGAGTAGGACGCCGCCGAACAATCTTTCAAGGACCCTTGGTCCCAGCGTTCACGCTGGGACCAAGGGTCCTTTTGTTTTTGCCGAAGCGCGTCGGATGTCCGGCTGCGCCAGAATGTCTTGTAGTACCCGATGAAGGAGTCACGCCGATGTCCACCAACTCTCCCGACGATCGTTCGGAGCGCGAGCCGCGTCGCCGGGACGGTGGTGACCGAGGCGGCTTCAGCGGCCGTCGCGATGACCGCTCCGGCGGACCGCGCAGGGACAACGACCGCGGTGGCTACCGGCGTGACGACAGCCGGCCCACGGGTGGAAGCGGTGGCGGTGGCTTCCGCCGCGACGACCGCGACCGTGACCGGGGACCGCGTCGCGACGACAACCGTGGTGGCGGCGGTTCCGGCGGCGGCTTCCGGCGCGACGACAACCGCGCTGGCGGTGGCTATCGGCGTGACGACAACCGTGGTGGCGGTTCCGGTGGTGGCTTCCGCCGCGACGACCGCGACCGCGACCGTGGGCCGCGTCGTGATGACGATCGTGGTGGGCGTCCTTCGGGTGGGTTCGAGCGGCGTGATGACCGGCCGCGTGGCCCCCGTCGTGACGACGACAGCCGCAGCGGCGGTGGGTTCCGTCGCGATGACAGCCGTGGTGGCGGTTCCGGTGGTGGGTTCCGTCGGGACGACAGTCGTGGTGGCGGTTCCGGTGGTGGGTTCCGTCGGGACGACAGCCGTGGTGGCGGTTCCGGTGGTGGGTTCCGTCGGGACGACCGGGACCGTGATCGGGACCGTGGGCCGCGTCGGGACGATGAGCGTGGTGGGCTCCGTGGGCCGCGTCGTGATGACGATCGTGGTGGGCGTCCTTCGGGCGGGTTCGAGCGGCGTGATGACCGGCCGCGTGGCCCCCGTCGTGACGACGACAGCCGCAGCGGCGGTGGGTTCCGTCGCGATGACAGCCGCGGTGGCGGTTCCGGCGGCGGCTTCCGGCGCGACGACAACCGTGGCGGTGGGTACCGCGGGCAGCGGGACGACCGTGGTGGCCGGGGTGGCTACCGCGGGCGCGACGACCGTGGTGGGTACGAGCGGCGGGACGACCGGGACCGTGAGCCCATCAAGCGGCTTCCGATTCCCGAGGATGTCACCGGTGACGAGATCGACAAGGATGTGCGGCAGGAGCTGATGAGCCTGCCGAAGACCCTGGCCGAGGATGTCTCGCGCAACCTCGTCATGGTGGCCCGGCTGATCGACGAGGACCCGGAGCAGGCGTACGCGTATTCGCGGATCGCGCTCCGGCTGGCCTCGCGGGTCGCTGCGGTGCGTGAGGCTGCCGGGTTTGCCGCGTACGCCACACAGAAGTACTCGGAGGCGCTGGCGGAGTTCCGGGCCGCCAAGCGGATGACCGGGTCCGTGGAGCTGTGGCCCGTCATGGCCGACTGCGAGCGCGGGCTCGGGCGGCCCGAGCGGGCGATGGCCATGGCCGGCGAGCCCGAGGTGCAGAAGCTCGACAAGGCCGGGCAGGTCGAGATGCGTCTGGTGGCTGCCGGGGCCCGTCGGGACATGGGGCAGCTCGATGCGGCCATCGTCACGCTGCAGAGCTCCGAGCTCGCCTCGAACGCCGTGCACCCGTGGACGGCCCGACTGCGCTACGCGTACGCCGACGCACTGTTGGCGGCCGGGCGTGAGGACGAGGCGCGTGAGTGGTTCGGGAAGGCGCTGGAGGCCGACAAGGACGGCTCCACCGATGCGTCCGACCGGCTGGCCGAGATGGACGGTGTCGAGTTCGTCGATGCCCTCGACGAGGACGAGGACGGGGACGACAACCGCACGGACGGGGACGAGGACCAGGACAAGGACCGTACGCCCGAGGCGTAAGGCGTGAAGAAGGGCGGCACCCCACCCGGGGTGCCGCCCTTTCTGCTGCCTGCGGGTCAGTCGAGGTCGAGGCTTCGCAGGACCAGGCCGGTGGCCGGCTTGGGGCCGAAGGAGGTCGACTTGCGGGGCATGGTGACGCCCTGCCGGGCGAGGTCCCGGACGACTTCCTCGCGTACCGGATGCATCAGGACCGCCGTCGCGTTGTGACGCTCGGCCTGTTCGACGGCGGCTGCGGTGTCGTGGATGTACGCGATGTGTTCCGGGGCGTCCGGGATCTTCCAGACGTGGTCGAGCAGGGCCGCGTGCAGGACCGTCGCGTCGAGGGTCTGCCAGGCGGTCGGGCGGTCGGCGGGGATCGTGCGGGACAGCAGTCCGGGGTCGGGGCGGTCGATGAGATGGAAGCCGCCGTCGCCGGCGAGCAGGAACGCGTTGCCCTCGGCGGCCGCCTCGGCGAGTGCGTCCAGGGCCCGGGGAAGCGGCTCGTCCAGGTCGCGGATGCGGAAGAGGCCCTTCACCGCGGCGAGTGCGTCGGCGGCCGGGAGACGGTGCAGCAGCCGGTGTATGGCGCGGACCCGGAGCGGATACCGGGCCGTGTCGACGAGGAGGACCAGGCCGAAGTCCCAGGGGCCCGGAGTGGTGTGCTCCTGCTGGAGGCGGAGGTAGGTGGCCCAGCGGTGGTGGCCGTCGGCGATCAGGGCCTGGTGGTGGGCGAGATCGGTCTCGATCTCGGCCCGGTCGGCCGGGTCGGTGACCGCCCAGAGCCGGTGACGGTAGCCGTCCTCGGTGGTGGTGGCGAGCAGCGGTGGGCGCTCCGTGGTCCGCTCGATGACGGCGGTCGCTCCCGGGCCGTCGCCGTCGCCGTCGCTGCGGTAGGTGAGCAGCAGCGGTTCGAAGTGGGCGGCGGTGGTGCGCATCAGGTCGGCCCGGTCCTCGACGACATGGGCCATCACGTCCTCGTGCGGCAGGACGATGCCGTCCCCGGGGGCGGAGAGCGCCAGGGCCCCGACGATCCCACGTTGCAGGATCTCGGCGTTGCGCTGCTCGTAGACGTACAGAGCGGGCTCGCTGTCCGGTGCGAGGACGCCCTCGGCCAGCCAGCGGTTCAGGGTCTGCGCCGCCTGCTCGTGGCGGGCCGCGGCCGTGTCCGCCTGGGGCAGTATCAGCCGGACGATGTTGTACGGGTCCGCCGACTCCAGGTGGTGCAGTCCGTCGGGCCGCACGACGACGTCGTACGGCGGTGAGGTCACCGCGGCAAGACTGCCGACCCGCTCGGGGACGTATCGCAGTCCACGGAACGGGATCAGACGCAGTCCCTGGCCGGCCCGGCCTGATGTCTTCATTTCTGCATCGTATGTGCGCGGCCGGGATGCGCGATGATCGGGACAGAAGCATGCAACGAGGAGCGCAAAGAATGAGTCAGGCGAGCAGGACCAGGCCCAGCGGCAGCAGCACCGCGTTGAACGAGGCGTACGACACGGCGCTGCTCGATCTCGACGGGGTGGTGTACGCGGGCGGCCACGCGATCGTCCACGCCGTCGACGCGCTGGGGGCGGCGCGGGACGGCGGGATGCACCTGGCGTACGTGACCAACAACGCCCTGCGGACGCCGGCCGCGGTGGCCGGGCACCTGACCGAACTCGGCGTTCCGGCGGAGCCCGCCGATGTGATCACCTCGGCGCAGGCGGTCGCCCGGCTGATGGCCGACCAGCTGCCCGCCGGGGCCCGGGTGCTGGTGGTGGGCGGCGAGGGGCTGCGGGTCGCGCTGCGGGAGCGCGGTCTGGTGCCGGTGGAATCGGCGGACGACGAGCCGGTGGCGGTGGCTCAGGGATACGGCGGACCCGACATGGCCTGGGGGCGGTTCGCCGAGGCCGCGTACGCGATCGCGCGCGGGGTGCCGTGGTTCGCGTCCAACACGGATCTGACGATTCCGAGTGCCCGGGGAATCGCACCGGGGAACGGTGCGGCGGTGGAAGTCGTCCGGATTGCCACCGGGGCCGAGCCGCAGGTCGCCGGGAAGCCGTTGCCGCCGATGCACCGGGAGACGGTGCTGCGGACCGGGGCCGAGCGTCCGCTGGTGGTCGGTGACCGGCTGGACACGGACATCGAGGGCGCGTTCAACGGCGGCGTGGACTCCCTGCTGGTGCTCACCGGGGTGACGGACGCGGCGCAGCTGGTGGCCGCCGTGCCGAAGCACCGGCCGACGTATGTGGACGCGGATCTGCGGGGGCTGCTGACCGGGCAGCCCGAGGTGGCCGAGAGCGGCGACGGCTTCGTGTGCGGGGGCTGGGCGGCTTCGGTGCGCGGGGGCGAGCTGGCGCTGGAGGGGGACGGGGGCGTACTCGACGGGCTGCGGGCGCTCTGCGGAGCGGCCTGGTCGTACGCCGGGGACGGTTCGTGCGGGCTGGACGCCGGCAAGGCGGTCGTCAGGCTGGGGCTGTAGCGGGGAGGCTCCCGGCAGTCACCGCAAAAAGGAGGGTAGGCTAACCTAACTTCGTCCTGCTCGGCGTGTCGTCGTCCCGCACCCGATCACCTCCGACTCCGGGAGTACGACCATGCAGCGCCTCACCGCGGACTCGGTGACCCTCGGCTACGACCGGCGGGTCATCGCGGAGAATCTCTCGGTCGAGATTCCCGACAATTCGTTCACGGTGATCGTCGGCCCCAACGCCTGTGGCAAGTCGACCCTGTTGCGCGCGCTCTCGCGGATGCTGAAGCCGGACAGCGGGCGGGTGCTCCTGGACGGGCAGACGATCCACGGGATGCCGGCGAAGAAGGTCGCCAGGACGCTGGGGCTGCTGCCGCAGTCCTCCATCGCGCCGGACGGCATCACCGTCGCCGACCTCGTCGGGCGCGGCCGGTACCCGCACCAGGGGCTGCTGCGCCAGTGGTCGCCGGACGACGAACGCATTGTCGAGGAATCGATGGCGGCGACCGGAGTCGGTGCGCTCGCCGATCGGTATGTCGACGAATTGTCCGGCGGACAGCGGCAGCGTGTCTGGATCGCCATGGCGCTCGCCCAGCAGACGCCGCTGTTGCTGCTCGACGAGCCGACGACGTACCTCGACATCCAGCACCAGATCGACGTGCTCGATCTCTGCGCGGAGCTGCACGAGACGCAGGGGCGCACCCTGGTGGCCGTCCTGCACGATCTGAACCACGCCGCGCGGTACGCCACCCACCTCATCGCGATGCGGGAGGGCGAGGTGATCGCCGAGGGGGCACCGGGCGAGGTCGTCACCGCGGAACTGGTGGAGCGGGTCTTCGGGCTGCGCTGCCAGGTCATCGACGATCCGGAGACCGGGACCCCGCTGGTGGTACCGGCCGCGCGCAAGCCGCGCGGCGACGGGGCGGGCGCGCGGGGCAAGGCGTCCGCCGGGGCGTCCGCCGGGGCGTCGGCCGGGGGCTGACGCGGCGCTCGGCGCAAGGCCGGTCCGTCGCGCCTACAGCAGCGACCTGAGTCTCAGCAGGTCGCGGAAGCCGGCCTCCAGGCGGACCCGGCCCGAACCCCATGCCTTGGCGAAATTCAGGTCGCCGTCCACCATGGCCACCAGGTCGTCGCCGGTCATCGCGAGCCGGATCTCGGCCTTCTCGCTGGGCGGTCCCTCGACCGTGTCCAGGACCTGGATCCGGCCATCGGTCAGCCGGCCGGTGAAGGTGATGTCGAGGTCCTTGATGTGGCAGCTCAGCGAGCGGTCGAGGGCAGCCGCGCTGCGCACGTCGCCGCCGGCCCCCGCGAGGCTGTCGGAAAGTCTGTCGAGTGCGCTGCGGCACTCCGCCATGGTCGCCATTGTGATCGACGGTACCGCAGCCCTTCGCGGTAGCGTTTCCCGCATGAGCGACTCGATGCCGGAACCGGGGACGGCAGCCGGAACAGTGCCCGGGAGCGGGGCGGAGGACCCGTCCGGCGGGGGTGCGGCCCCGGCCGCCGGGGCCCCGCCCGACCCCGCCGCGCCCGCGCCCCTCGGCGTCGCACGCACCCCCACCGGCAACGCCGGGGTGGACGCGGAGCTGGAGCGTCTCGCCGATGCGGACCACCTCCCGGCGGACGGACACATCGAGGTGTATGAGGATGTACACCGCGGGCTGCGCGAAACGCTGACCGCGCTGGACGCCAGGCCCGCACCCGCACCGGTACCCGCACCGATGCCCCCGCACAACAACAGGAGCTGAACCGAACGTGGCAAGAGTGGCACGTCGCCGCCTCGACGCCGAGCTGGTCCACCGCAAGCTCGCACGCTCGCGCGAGCACGCGAGTCAGCTGATCGCCGCAGGGCGGGTGACCGTCGGCGGGAACACCGCGACCAAACCCGCCACCCAGGTCGAGACCAGCGCCGCCGTCGTCGTGACGGAGGACGACAGCGACCCCGGGTACGTCTCGCGCGGCGGGCACAAGCTCGCGGGCGCCCTTGCCGCCTTCGTGCCGCTCGGGCTGGAGGTCGAGGGCCGGCGGGCCCTGGACGCCGGGGCGTCGACCGGTGGCTTCACCGATGTGCTCCTGCGGGCCGGCGCCGGTCATGTCGTCGCCGTCGACGTCGGCTACGGCCAGCTCGCCTGGTCGCTCCGGTCCGATGAGCGCGTCACCGTCAAGGACCGTACCAACGTACGGGAGCTGACGCTGGAGGCGATCGACGGACAGCCGGTGGACCTGGTGGTCGGCGACCTGTCGTTCATCCCGCTGGGCCTGGTCCTGCCCGCCCTGGCGCGCTGCACCGCCCCCGACGCGGATCTGGTCCTCATGGTCAAGCCGCAGTTCGAGGTCGGCAAGGAGCGGCTGGGCAGCGGCGGTGTGGTGCGCAGCCCCGAGCTGCGGGCCGAAGCGGTACGGGAGGTGGCGCGCCGGGCCTGGGCGCTGGGGCTCGGGGTACGGGGGGTGACGGCGAGCCCGCTGCCGGGGCCCGCGGGAAATGTCGAGTACTTTCTCTGGCTGCGGGCAGGAGCACCTGAGCTGGATCCCGCAGATGTCGACCGTGCAGTGGCGGAGGGGCCTCGTTGACGACGAATGCGGCACGAACTGTCTTTCTTCTGGCACACACCGGCCGTCCGGCCGCGATCCGCAGTGCCGAACTGGTCGTACAGGGGTTGCTGCGCAGCGGCCTCGGCGTCCGGGTGCTGGCCACCGAGGCGGCCGATCTGCCGCTGCCGCCGTCCGTCGAGACGGTCACGGACACCACGCCCAAGGCCGTGGACGGCTGTGAACTGCTGATCGTGCTCGGCGGGGACGGGACGCTGCTGCGCGGCGCCGAGTTCTCCCGCGCCTCCGGGGTGCCGATGCTCGGCGTCAACCTCGGCCGGGTCGGTTTTCTCGCCGAGGCCGAACGGGACGACCTGGACAAGGTCGTCGACCGGGTCGTCACCCGGGCCTACCAGGTCGAGGAACGCATGACGCTCGACGTCCTCGTGCACAGCAACGGCGACATCGTCCACACCGACTGGGCGCTCAACGAAGCGGCCGTGCAGAAGGTGTCGCCCGAGCGGATGCTGGAGGTCGTCCTGGAGATCGACGGCCGTCCCGTGACCGGCTTCGGCTGCGACGGGATCGTCTGCGCGACCCCGACCGGATCGACCGCCTACGCCTTCTCGGCGGGCGGTCCCGTCGTCTGGCCCGAGGTCGAGGCGCTGCTGATGGTGCCGATCAGCGCCCACGCGCTGTTCGCCAAACCGCTGGTGACCTCCCCGACGTCCGTGCTCGCCGTCGAGGTCCAGCAGCACACCCCGCACGGGGTGCTGTGGTGCGACGGGCGCAGGACCGTGGAACTGCCCGCGGGAGCCCGGGTCGAGGTGCGGCGCGGCGCGGTGCCCGTACGGCTGGCGCGGCTGCACCACGCCTCGTTCACGGACCGGCTGGTCGCGAAATTCGCCCTGCCCGTCTCGGGGTGGCGGGGCGCACCGCACTGACCGGCGGACATTCCCCCGGAGGTGTTGCGAATGCTGTGCGCATACCCGGGAGAGTGGCCCCGGGGGCGGGGTCCGTCGCACATCGGGGTCAGGACCTCGTAAGGTCGTGTCCGTGTTGGAGGAGATGCGGATACGGTCGCTCGGAGTCATCGACGACGCGGTGGTGGAGCTGTCACCCGGTTTCACCGCGGTGACGGGTGAGACCGGCGCGGGCAAGACCATGGTCGTCACCAGCCTCGGGCTGCTGCTCGGCGGGCGCGCCGACCCCGCCCTGGTACGGATCGGGTCCAAGGCCGCCGTCGTCGAGGGGCGGATCACGGTGTCCGACGGCGACACCGTCGCCCTGCGGGCGGAGGAGGCCGGGGCCGAGATCGAGGACGGCGCGCTGCTGATCAGCCGTACCGTCTCCGCGGAGGGGCGCTCCCGGGCGCATCTCGGCGGCCGGTCCGTGCCCGTCGGGGTGCTCGCCGAACTCGCCGACGAACTCGTCGCCGTGCACGGCCAGACCGACCAGCAGGGGCTGCTCAAGCCCGCCCGGCAGCGGCAGGCGCTCGACCGCTACGCGGGCGACGGCGTCGCCGTGCCGCACGCCGAGTACGCGACGGCCCACCGGCGGCTGCGGGCCGTCGTCACCGAGCTCGACGAGCTGACGACGCGGGCCCGTGAACGCGCCCAGGAAGCCGATCTGCTGCGCTTCGGGCTGGGCGAGATCGCCGCGGTCGAACCCCTGGCCGGTGAGGACGCCGACCTCGCCGCCGAGGCCGAGCGGCTCGGTCACGCGGAGGCGCTGGCCTCCGCCGCGGCCCTCGCGCACACCGCGCTCGCGGGCAATCCGGAGGACCCTGAGGGCGTCGACGCGACGACCGTGGTGGCGGCCGCCGGACGGTCCCTGGACGCCGTGCGCGCCCACGATCCGGCACTGGCGGCGCTCGCCGACCGGATCGGCGAGATCTCGATCCTGCTCTCCGACGTGGCGGGCGAACTGGCCGGGTACGCCGACCAGTTGGACGCCGACCCGCTGCGGCTCGCCGCGGTGGAGGAGCGGCGCGCCGCGCTCACCGCGCTCACCCGGAAGTACGGCGAGAACATCGGCGCCGTGCTCGCCTGGGCCCAGGAGGGCGCCGCCCGGCTCACCGAGCTGGAGGGCGACGACGACCGGATCGGCGAGCTGACGGTCGAACGCGACGCGCTGCGGGCCGAACTCTCCGTCCTCGGCCAGGCGTTGACCGACGCGCGCAACCGGGCGGCCGCGCTCTTCGCCGAAGCGGTGACCGCGGAGCTGGCCTCGCTGGCCATGCCGCACGCGCGGGTCTCCTTCGACATCCGGCAGACCGAGGCGGCCGACGAGGCGTCCGGCATCGAGATCGACGGGCGGAGCGTGGTCTACGGGCCGTCCGGCGCCGACGAGGTCGAGCTGCTGCTGGCCCCGCACCCCGGCGCCCAGCCGCGGCCGATCGCCAAGGGGGCCTCGGGCGGTGAGCTGTCCCGGGTGATGCTCGCCGTCGAGGTGGTCTTCGCGGGCGCCGACCCCGTACCCACGTACCTCTTCGACGAGGTCGACGCGGGCGTCGGCGGCAAGGCCGCGGTCGAGGTCGGGCGGCGGCTCGCGAAGCTCGCCAGGTCCGCCCAGGTCGTCGTCGTCACACACCTGCCGCAGGTGGCGGCCTTCGCGGACCGGCAGCTGCTGGTCGAGAAGACCGTCGACGGGTCGGTGACCAGCAGTGGGGTCACGGTCCTGGAGGGTGAGGACCGGGTGCGGGAGCTGTCCCGGATGCTCGCGGGCCAGGAGGACTCCCGGACGGCACGGGCCCACGCGGAGGAACTGCTGGCTGCGGCGCGGTCGGACGGGTAGCGGGCGCGGGCTCCGGCCCGGCCACGGGAACGGCCCGCCGGGCGGCCCCGGCGGGCCGCTGCGTAGCCTGGCGCGCATGGGAGCAGCATTGCGCAGGTCCGTGATGTCCGGTGCCGTCGCCGCCGCCGTCGCGGGAGGTGTGTACCGGGCGCTGCGGGCCAGGCCGCGCCCCGACCGGCAGCGCACCAACTATGCGGGCCGTACCGTCGATCTGTACGCGGGTCCGGCCGCCGTCCTCGGTACCGCGGCCGGAGCGGTCGTCCTCCCGCTGCCGGCCCGTACCCGGTGCGCCGCCACGCTCGCCGTACTGGCGGCCGGCGGCTGCGGCGCGTACGACGACCTCGTCGGTGCGGACGATCCCCGCCGCGGGTTCCGGGCCCATCTGGGTGCGCTGCGGGACGGCGAGGTGACCAGCGGCGCGGTGAAGCTTCTCGGGATCGGGGCCGCCGGGCTCGCGGCCGGCACGCTGCTCAAGGAGCGGCCCGTCGACCGGGTGCTCGCCGCGGTCGTGATCGCCGGAACCGCCCATCTCGTCAATCTGACGGACGTGCGGCCCGCGGTGGCCGCCGCCACCGTGCTGGCCCTCGGCGCCCCCGGCCTGCCGCAGGGCGGGCTCGCCGCCGCGCCGATGGGTGCCGTGGCCGCGCTCGTCGCCGACGACCTGGGGGAGCGGACCATGCTCGGGGACACCGGGGTCCATGCCCTGGGGGCCGCACTCGGTGTCGCGATCGTCGCGGGCCGCGGCCGGGCCGGACTCGTCGCGCATGCCGCCGCACTGGTCGCGGCGGCGGTGTACGGGGACCGGATCAGCCGACTGGCCCGGGTGCTGTCGGAGCGCTGACGGAGGAAGCCGCGGGGTCGGGCCGGACAACAACGCGCCGGTTCCTCACCCGTGCGAGTGGTAGGCCGTGTCCGGTTGTTGCTGTACGGGCCGCAACGACGGCCCGACTGTGCCGGAACGTGCGTACGGACTGGCATCCTTGACGGTGCAATCACCGCCGACTCGGGAACCCCGGGAGCCATTCAACGTGTCACAGTTGCGTACGGTCCAAGTCCTGGGCGGCGGCAGCGCGGGCAGCAGTGCCCACGTCGGCTCGCTGGCCGCGGGACTGGTGGCGAGAGGCGTGCACGTCACCGTCTGCGCCCCGGCAGAACTGGACCACGCCTACGACTACTCCGGCACGGGCGCCCGTTTCGCGCCCGTGCCGCGGCGCAGCGATCCGGCCTCCGTCGCCGCCCTGCGCACCGCCTGCCTGACGGCGGACGTCGTCCACGCGCACGGATCGCACGCCGCCGTGCGCGCCGCCCTCGCGCTCGGCGGCCGGCGCGTTCCGCTGGTCGTCACCTGGCACGCCCGCGCCCACGCCGAAGGGGCCCGCAGCCGGCTGATCCGGCTGATGGAGCGAAGGGCCGCCCGTGCGGCGGCAGTTGTGCTCGGCACCACATCGGACCTGGTCGACCGGGCGCGGCGCCGAGGAGCGCGCGACGCGCGACTCGCGCCGGTCTCCGCCCCCGTGCCCCGCCTGCCCGCCGCCGCCCACGCGGGCAAGGCGCGGGCCGAACTGGGGCTGGTGGAACGGCCGTTGATCATCTCCTGCGGGAGCCTCGTACCGCATCACGGATACGGCACACTGCTCGACGCCTCGCGGCTGTGGCGGGACCTCGACCCGGCACCGCTCCTGCTCCTCGTGGGCGAGGGGCGGGAGCGGTCCGCCCTGCAGCGCCGGATCAGGAACGAGGAACTGCCCGTCCGGCTCGTCGGGAGCCGCGACGACCGCGCCGAACTGCTCGCCGCGGCGGATCTGGCCGTGCTGTCCAGCAGTTGGGAGGCGCGTTCGGTACTGGCCCAGGAAGCGTTGCGGCTCGGCGTCCCGCTGGTCGCCACCGCGGTCGGCGGGGTGCCCGAACTCGTGGGGGACGCGGCGGAACTCGTGCCGAACGGGAACGCGGAGGCGCTCGCGCGGGTGGTGGCCCGGCTGCTCGGGGATCCGCGGCGGCGCGAGGAAATGGCGGCCGCCGGGCTCGCGCAGGCCGAGAGTTGGCCGACCGAGGACGACACGATCGCCCAAGTGCTCAGTGTGTACGACGAATTGACCCAGCCGTTGGCGGCACGGATGCGGTGAACCGCTCGACCGGGAAACCCCTCAGGAGGTGTGGCGGCGGGCCCGGAGAGCCAGGCTCAGCGCCAGCACCGCCTGGGGGTCATCCAGGTCGGTGCCGAGCAGTTCGCCGATCCGGGCCAGCCGGTTGTACAGCGTCTGACGGTTCAGATGCAGCTCCCGCGCCGTCTCCGCCTTGCGGCCCGCGTGGGCCAGATACGTCTCCAGCGTCGGCAGCAGCACCGGGCGCGAGGTGCGGTCGTGATCGCGCAGCGGGCCGATCGCCCGGTCCACGAACGCCGCCAGGTCCGGGTGGTCCCGCAGCCGCCACAGCAGCAGGTCGATGTCGAGCCGCCGGGCGTCGTACCAGGGGCGGTCGCTGAGACCGTGCGCGGCCGTCGCCGTCTCGGCGGCGTGCCGCAGCCCCGCGCCGGCCGTCGCCCAGCCGCCCGCCACGCCCACCACCACGACCGGCGGATGCGATCCGGCCCGCTCCAGCCCGGCCCGCTCCACACCGGCCCGCAGCGCCGCCGCGACCCGGTCCGCGACCGCCGTGCGCTCCGTCTCGGACCGCAGTCCGAGGAGCACCGGTACCCGGCCCTCCACGGGCCGCACGCCCAGCAGCACCGGCACACCCACCGACGAGAGCTCCTCCAGCACCGCGCGCGCCAGCAACGCCCAGTTCCCGGACACCGAAAGCTCGGGGGCCAGCCGCATCACGACCGGCAGCAGCGGCATGTCGGCCGGCTTGAAGCCCAGCACGCGGGCCTGCGCGGGCGCGTCCTCCGGCGCGATCCGGCCCTCGGCGAGATCGGTCAGGAAGTCGCCCCGGCCACGGGCCGCGAGCTCCTCCTCCTGGCGGGCCTGCATCAGCACGACGGCGAGAATCCCCGCCGCCCGCTCCGCCGCCATCCGGTGCACGGTGACCAGCGGCCCGGACACGGCCAGCAGCACCAGCCTGGCCCGTACCGAACCGGTGCCGGGTCCGCCGCCCGGCACATCCACCAGCACCGAACCGGTGGGCGGTGTCTCACGGGCCGCCCGGTCGCCGCGCATCCCGTCCCACACCTGGAGCGGATCGGCGGAGACCGGGCCGGATCCGGGGCCCGCCGCGTACAGCAGCTGGCCGTCCGCCGTCTCCAGGAAGACCGGGTTGGCCGTGAAGTCCGCCAGGATGCCGAGCACCTGGGGCACCCCGCCGCCGCCGAGGAGCGCCTCCGTGCAGCGTCGGTGCACGTCCTCGGCCTGCCGCAGCAGCGCGTAGTGACCGTTGACGATCTCGGTGTGGATCTCCTCGGTCACCGTCACGAACGGCACCTCGCGGTGCAGCTGCACCAGTGGCAGACCCGCGGTGCGGGCGGCGTCCACTATCGACGCCGGCAGCCTGCTGAAGCGCGGGCCGAGCTCCACCACCAGGGCGGCGATCTGGCGGTCGGCGAGCCTGCGGACGAAGGCGCGCTGCTCGGCGGGGCGGGTGCCGAGCCCGAGACCGGTGGTGAGCAGCAGTTCACCGCCCTTGAGCAGCGAGGCGATGTTGGGAACCTCGCCCGCGTGCACCCATCGCACCGTACGGTTCAGCCGGTCCGCGCCGGCCACCACCTCCGGGAGCCCGCCGCGCAGCCCCGGCAGCTCCAGGGCTCGCTGCACGGTGATTCCGCCTTGGGTCTCCACTGGCTCTGGCCTCGCGCTTCACTCGGGTCGGACGGGCGATCACCCTGATTCAGGAAGGTACCGGCCCCGGGCGCCCGAGGCGTCGTCGGGGGAGCCGACGGGGGGAGCCCGCGCCCCGGGGAGGCGGCGCCGGTCAGGGCCGCTCGACGGTCCGGGGACCTCGAAGGGCTGTTGACACGGGACGAGCGCCGCTGCGATCTTGTGGACGCCGCGCGGCCGGGGCCGAGCGGCCCTCACATCCGGACCCGGACCAGGAGCAGCCGTGGGCGACGACGTACCGACGTACGCAAGCAGTCAGGAGCCTCCCGGCCCGCTGGTCGGGGCCGACTGGCTGGCGCGGCGGCTCGGCCGGCCGGGACTGTCGGTCCTCGACGCCTCGGTCGGCGCGCACCGGGGCATCGAGCGGCGGATCCCCGGAGCGCGGGCCTTCGACATCGACGGGGCGCTGTCCGACCACTCCGGACCGCTGCCGCACACGATGCCCGACGCGGGCCGGTTCACCGATGAGCTGCGCTCTCTCGGCGTGAACGACTCCGACACCGTCGTCGTGTACGACGGCGCGGGCATCTACTCCAGCGCGCGGGCCTGGTGGATGCTGCGGGCGATGGGCTTCGACCGGGTCGCGGTGCTCGACGGCGGCCTGCCCGCCTGGGCCGGCGCCGGGCTGCCGCTGGAGAACGCCCGGCCCGCGCCCGCCGCGACACCCGGTGACTTCACCGCTCGGCCGCGCGCGGGGATGTTCGTCGGCAGCGAGGAGGTGGCGGCGGCCCTGGCCGACCCCGCCGCGGCGGTCCTCGACGCCCGTGCCCGGGACCGGTTCACCGGAGCCGTCGCCGAACCCCGGCCGGGGCTGCGCGGCGGACATATGCCGGGGGCGGTCAACCTGCCCTTCGGCGAGATCCAGCGCGACGGGCGGATGCGCCCGGCGGATGAGCTGCGCGCCGTGTTCGCCGCTCTCGCGGGCGAGCGCGGGCGACTGGTCCTCAGCTGCGGATCGGGTGTCACCGCGTGCGTCCTGGCGCTGGGGGCCGAGCTGGCGGGGTACCGCGGGCAGGCCGTGTACGACGGGTCCTGGAGCGAGTGGGGGCTGCCGTCGGAGCTGCCCGTCGTGACCGGGGCGTAGGTCCCGCAGCCGACCGGACGGTCGCCTGCCTGGGTGCGCCGGGGCATCCCCAGGCGCGCGGACTGTACTACGGCGTCGGGTTCCGGGAGCCCACGCGGGACGTGCCGCTCATCAAATCCGGGACCGCGGGCTGAGGACCGGTCGTCCGGCCGGCCGTCGGCCGGACCCCGGCCGCCACTCGGGTGGCGGGGGGGGGGGGGGGGGGGGGGGGGGGGGGGAAAAACCAGCGGAGGGGGACGAGACACCGGCTCGGCAGACCACAGCCCCCCCCCCTTACTGGGACG
>NZ_JBHWIY010000005.1:14872-38846 GCF_042731715.1 Streptomyces sp. NPDC059832
GCCCATGCGGGATTGCCCGCTCACAAAATATGGGACGGCGGGCGGAGGATGGTTTGTCGGGTGGGCCGTCGGCCGCACCCCGTCCGCCACGGGGGGGGCGGCCGGGGCGGTCCTGCGCACGAGGGGAGGACCGCCCCGGCCGCGGGGCACGGATCCCCGGTCAGCCGACGTACGCCCCGCTCGCCGTGAGGCGCAGCGCCGTGTCGATCAGCGGCACGTGGCTGAAGGCCTGCGGGAAATTCCCCACCTGGCGCTGCAACCGGGAGTCCCACTCCTCCGCGAGCAGCCCCAGATCGTTGCGCAGGGACAGCAGCCGCTCGAAGAGCTGACGTGCCTCGTCGACCCGGCCGATCATCGCCAGGTCGTCCGCCAGCCAGAACGAGCAGGCCAGGAACGCGCCCTCGTCGCCCTCCAGGCCGTCGACGCCCGCGTCCTCGCCCGAGGTGGGGTAGCGCAGCACGAAGCCGTCCTCGGTGGACAGCTCGCGCTGGATCGCCTCGATGGTGCCGATCACGCGCTTGTCGTCCGGCGGCAGGAAGCCCATCTGCGGGATCAGCAGCAGTGAGGCGTCCAGTTCCTTCGAACCGTAGGACTGGGTGAAGGTGTTGCGCTCGGGGTCGTAGCCCCGCTCGCAGACATCGCGGTGGATGTCGTCGCGCAGCTCGCGCAACCGCTCCAGCGGCCCTTCCGCGTCCCCGGACTCGATGAGCTTGATGGTGCGGTCGACGGCGACCCAGGCCATCACCTTCGAGTGGACGAAGTGGCGGCGCGGCCCGCGTACCTCCCAGATGCCCTCGTCCGGCTCCTCCCAGTGCTTCTCCAGGTACTCGATCAGCTTGAGCTGGAGGCCCGTGGCGTAGTCGTTGCGGGTCAGGCCGGTCATGTGGGCGAGGTGCAGTGCCTCGATGACCTCGCCGTACACGTCCAGCTGGAGCTGGCCCGCCGCGCCGTTTCCGACCCGGACCGGGCCGGAGTTCTCGTAACCGGGCAGCCAGTCCAGCTCGGCCTCGCCCAGCTCGCGCTCGCCCGCGATGCCGTACATGATCTGCAGGTTCTCCGGGTCGCCGGCGACCGCCCGCAGCAGCCACTCGCGCCAGGCGCGGGCCTCCTCGCGGTAGCCGGTGCGCAGCAGCGAGGAGAGCGTGATCGCGGCGTCGCGCAGCCAGGTGTAGCGGTAGTCCCAGTTCCGGGAGCCGCCGATGTCCTCCGGCAGGGAGGTGGTCGGCGCGGCGACGATGCCGCCGGTCGGCGCGTACGTCAGGGCCTTGAGGGTGATCAGGGAGCGGACCACGGCCTCGCGGTAGGGCCCGTGGTACGTGCACTGCTCGACCCATTCGCGCCAGAAGTCCCCGGTCGCGTCCAGCGAACCCTCCGGGTCCGGCAGGGCCGGCGGGCCGTGGTGCGAGGGCTGCCAGCTGATCGTGAACGCGATCCGGTCACCCGGCGCCACCGTGAAGTCGGAGTACGTCGTGAGGTTCTCGCCGTACGTCTCGGTGGGGGTGTCCAGCCAGACGGAGTCCGGACCGGCGACGGCGACCGTGCGGCCGTCGACCTTGTGCACCCATGGGGTGACCCGGCCGTAGCTGAACCGCATGCGCAGCTCGGAGCGCATCGGCACCCGGCCGCTGATCCCTTCCACGATCCGGATCACCTGGGGCGCACCGTCACGCGGCGGCATGAAATCGGTCACTCTGACCGTTCCGCGTGGTGTGTCCCACTCCGATTCCAGGATGAGGGAGTCCCCGCGGTAGCGGCGGCGGTCCGCGGACGGCGGCTCCGTCCCGTCCGCCCGCGCCGGACCCAGGCGCCAGAAGCCATGCTCCTCGGTACCCAGCAGTCCCGCGAAGACGGCGTGCGAATCGAAGCGGGGAAGGCACAGCCAGTCCACTGTGCCGTCCCGGCAGACCAGGGCGGCGGTCTGCATGTCTCCGATGAGTGCGTAATCCTCGATGCGCCCGGCCACGTGCATCTCCAGTCGAACGGCCATGTCGCCCCGTAGGGCATTACTGCGGGTAAAGAGGTCGTCGCAAGGGGTTGTTGTGGGGGAACCTGCGAACGTGTCACCTCGCCCGGGGCAAGTGTCCGAGCAGGATACGACGCACTCCGATGATCCGCGCGACGGTCTTGACAACCGGTCTGGCCCGAACGGGTGTGTGTACGGACACTCGTGGTGATCATGCGAGGTGGGCGTCCCGATACGGCCGGAAGCAGGGTCCCCTCGGCGCTGATACCCTGGTAGCCCGTGGACCGGTGGTCGTCCGCAACCGCAGACGAGGCCCCCGAACCGCAGCGACGGCGCCTCCGGAGTCTCCGGATGAAATCGCCGGTACGCACCTCACGATCGCGACCACGGGAGCCCCCTTTGGCTATGCAGCCCACATCCACGACGACCAAGCACATCTTCGTCACCGGGGGTGTCGCCTCTTCCCTCGGCAAGGGTCTGACTGCCTCCAGCCTCGGTGCCCTGCTCAAGGCGCGCGGCCTTCGGGTCACCATGCAGAAGCTCGACCCGTACCTCAACGTCGACCCGGGCACGATGAACCCGTTCCAGCACGGTGAGGTGTTCGTCACCAACGACGGTGCCGAGACCGACCTGGACATCGGCCACTACGAGCGCTTCCTCGACGTCGACCTCGACGGCTCCGCCAACGTCACCACCGGCCAGGTCTACTCGCAGGTGATCGCCAAGGAGCGGCGCGGCGAGTACCTCGGTGACACCGTGCAGGTCATCCCGCACATCACCAACGAGATCAAGCACCGCATCCGCCGCATGGCCACCGACGACGTCGACGTCGTCATCACCGAGGTCGGCGGCACGGTCGGCGACATCGAGTCGCTGCCGTTCCTGGAGACCGTCCGCCAGGTCCGCCACGAGGTCGGCCGGGACAACGTCTTCGTCGTGCACATCTCGCTGCTGCCCTACATCGGCCCGTCCGGCGAGCTCAAGACCAAGCCGACCCAGCACTCCGTCGCCGCGCTGCGCAACATCGGTATCCAGCCGGACGCCATCGTGCTGCGCGCCGACCGCGACGTACCGACCGCCATCAAGCGCAAGATCTCGCTGATGTGCGACGTCGACGAGGCCGCCGTGGTGGCCTGCGTGGACGCCAAGTCGATCTACGACATCCCGAAGGTGCTGCACACCGAGGGCCTGGACGCCTACGTCGTGCGCAAGCTCGACCTGCCGTTCCGCGACGTCGACTGGACGACGTGGGACGACCTGCTGGACCGTGTCCACAACCCCGACCACGAGATCACCGTCGCGCTCGTCGGCAAGTACATCGACCTGCCCGACGCCTACCTCTCGGTCACCGAGGCCATCCGGGCCGGCGGCTTCGCCAACAAGGCCCGGGTCAAGGTCAAGTGGGTGGCCTCGGACGACTGCAAGACCCCGTCGGGTGCCGCGAAGCAGCTCGGTGACGTCGACGCGATCTGCGTCCCCGGCGGCTTCGGCGACCGCGGTGTCAACGGCAAGATCGGCGCCATCCAGTACGCCCGCGAGAACAAGGTGCCGCTGCTCGGCCTGTGCCTCGGCCTCCAGTGCATCGTGATCGAGGCCGCGCGCAACCTCGCCGAGATCCCCGACGCCAACTCCACCGAGTTCGACGCCGCCACCTCGCACCCCGTCATCTCGACGATGGAGGAGCAGCTGGCGTACGTCGAGGGCGCGGGCGACCTCGGCGGCACCATGCGGCTCGGCCTGTACCCGGCGAAGCTCGCCGAGGGCTCGCTGGTCCGCGAGGCGTACGACGGCCAGCCGTACGTGGAGGAGCGTCACCGCCACCGCTACGAGGTCAACAACGCCTACCGGGCCGAGCTGGAGAAGAAGGCCGGTCTGGTCTTCTCCGGCACCTCCCCGGACAACAAGCTCGTCGAGTACGTCGAGTACCCGCGCGAGATCCACCCCTACCTGGTCGCCACCCAGGCGCACCCGGAGCTCCGCTCCCGCCCGACCCGCCCGCACCCGCTCTTCGCGGGCCTGGTGAAGGCGGCCGTCGAGCGCAAGACGGGCGCCGCGGCCGGTGACGGCAAGGGCAAGTAGTCCGGCGCCGCACAGGCGTTAACGTTGACCGGGGTACGCGTCCTTCGAGGATGCGTACCCCGGTTTCTGTTTTTCGTGGGAGGACGTAGATGGGTTTCCAGGACACGCCCGAGGAGTGGCAGGTCACCGCGACCGAGACGCCCTTCACCGGCAACAAGACCAGCGTCCGCACCGACGAAGTGGTGATGCCGGACGGCACGGTCGTGCGCCGCGACTACCAGGTCCACCCGGGCTCGGTCGCCGTGCTCGCGCTCGACGACGATGGCCGGGTCGTCGTGCTGCGGCAGTACCGCCACCCGGTGCGCCACAAGCTCTGGGAGATCCCGGCCGGACTGCTCGACGTCCCCGGCGAGAACCCGCTGCACGCGGCCCAGCGCGAGCTCTACGAGGAGGCGTACGTCAAGGCCGAGGACTGGCGGGTGCTGACCGACGTCTACACCACGCCGGGCGGCTGCGACGAAGCCGTACGGATCTTCCTGGCCCGGAATCTCTCCGAGGCCGACGGGGAGCGCTTCGAGGTCTCCGAGGAGGAGGCCGACATGGAGCTGGCCCGGGTGCCGCTCCAGGAGCTGGTGCGGGGCGTCCTCGCGGGGGAGCTGCACAACAACTGCCTCGTGGTGGGCGTCCTCTCGCTCGCGGCGGTCCTCGCCGGTGACGGGATCGAGTCGCTGCGCCCGGCCGGGGCGCCGTGGCCGGCCCGCCCGTTCGAGGCCTGACGGGCCGTAGGGGCGGACCGGCCTCCGGCGCTCCGCCGGGGGCGTGGGAGGCCACCGGCGGAGCGCCGGAGGCCGCTGAACGGATCACCGAGGTCCTTCGATCGGAAAAGATGCTGATCCGATCGGGGGACCTCTGCGCCGTGCTCCAGGGAAATCGTCCGCACGCCTGAACTACGCTCGGAATGCCCTGACCGGAGTCCCGGCGGGCGACGCGTGCAGCGAAGTGGAGCGTGGCCCGTGACGGATCAGGCGGTGGACACCAGCGGCCCGGCCAAGGCAGCGGGAACCGAGGAGCCGTCCGGCGCCGCCCCACCCCAATTCTTCGGCCGCGACCGTGAGTTGAAGGCGCTGCGGGCCGACATCGAGAGAGCCGGCCTCGACACCCTGGCCGGTCGCAAGGCCGCCCGCGCCCGGGTCCTGCTGATCGCCGGACGGCCCGGCTCCGGACGCACCGCGCTCGCCGGTGAACTCACCCGCAGGCTGCTCGCCGCCGACGACCACCCCGACGGACTGTTCCACGCCCGGCTCACCGAACCCGGCGGTGCGCCGGTGCCCACCGAGCGCACCGCCCGCGAGCTGCTCGACCAGCTGGGTGTGACCGGCCCGCCCGGTGCGGACGGGGACGAACTCTCCGAGATGGTCCGCAAGGAGCTCGCCGGACGCCGTGCCCTGCTGCTCCTCGACGACGCGGCGGACGCGGAACAGGTCGACCCGCTGCTGCCGGACAACCCGGACTGCCTGGTCGTCGCCACTTCCGGGGGCCCGCTGACCGGTATCCCGGGCGTCCGCCCCTGCACCATCGGCGGCCTGGACGCGGGCTCCGCCGTGCGGCTGCTCGCCCGCATCATCGGAGAGGTCAGGATCACCGTCGACCCGCGGACCGCCGAGACCCTGGCCGAGGAGTGCGGTGGGCTGCCGGGCGCCCTGGTCATGGTCGGGGGCTGGCTCGCCGCCCACCCCATGGCGTCGGTCGCCGATGTCACCAAGCAGCTGCGCGAGCTGCCGGACGACACGGAGCAGTCCACCGGCTCCCGCCCGCTGGCCCGCGCCTTCCGGCTGGCCCACGACTCGCTGCCGCCGACGGCCGCCCGGATACTGCGGCTGCTCGCCCTCGCCCCCGCCGGACTCGCCGACGCCCACACCGCGTCCGCGCTGGCCGGCTGTTCCGTCTCGGCCGCCCAGACGACCCTCGACGACTTCGTCGCCCTGGGGCTGCTGCACACCAACGGGGCGGATCAGCCGCAGTACGAGGTGCCCGGCTGTCTCGCGCCGCTGCTGCGGGCGTTGCTGGAGGCCAGGGACCGGCCGGCGGAGATCCAGCTCGCCAGGGCCCGGATGCTGGAGCGGACCGTACGGCTGCTGCAGTCCTGCCGGGCGGTCACCGAACCCGAGGGTTCCCCGGCCCGCCGCAAGCTCGCCGGGCTGCCGCGGTCGCTGCGCTTCCCCAGCCCCGAGGCGGCCGCCGAATGGCTGCGGATCCGCCGGCCCGCCCTGCTGGCCTCGGCCCGGATCGCTGTCGAGGACGGTGAACTCGACACCCTGGCAAGGCGGTTGGTGGCCGCTCTGGTGCGGGCGCTGGCCGTGCACCGCGGCACCGAGGCCGCCGCACCCGAGCTGTACGGACTGCACGGTCTGGTGCTGGCCGTCGCCGAGCGGCGGGAACTGCCGCGGGAGCGGGCCGCCGCGCTGCTCAACCTCGCCGACCTCGACGCCAGGACCGGCCGCACCCGGGAGGCGCTGGCCCGCTACCGGGCCGCGCTGGATGCCGGACGGGCCGCGAAGGACCCGTACGCCACCGGTCGCGCGATGGAATCCGTAGGTGGCGCCTATGCCGAGCTGGGGGACTTCCAGCGGGCCTCCGACTGGTACGGCCGAGCGCTGGCGCAGCGGCTCACCCAGGGGGAGCGGGCCGACGAGGCGCGGCTGTACGGGCGGCTCGGCGCCGTCCACACCTATGCCGGGCGGTACGGCGAGGCGCTGCGCAACTGGCGCGCCGCGGCGGCCGGGTACCGCAGGCTCGGCGACGTGCCGGCCCAGGCGCGGGCGCTCAGCGAGGCGGCGCGGGTGCAGGAGTACGCGGGCCGGCCGCACGAGTCCCTGCACACCTGCCAGGAGGCCGTCGAGTGGGCCAGGCGGGCCGGGGACGTACGCCTGCAGGCGGCGCTGGAGCTCCGGTTGGCCGACACGCTCGACAGGCTCGGCGACCCGGCCGCGGCCGGGCTGCACCGGGGTCTGGCCGACAGATTGCTGGACCAAGAGGGTGCGGCCTGCGAAATCCGTAGTACGGCGACTGAAAATTAATGCTTTGTAAGGCTAGACAGCACGAAACCCTTCATTAGACTGGCTCTGCCGCGTGTGTTCGCGGTGTCTCCATATACGTAGTGTCTATCCGGGTATGTATAGCTATGTCCGGGTAACCCTCTGAGCCAAGGACCGTGATCGACGTGAAGGTCGGTATCCCCCGCGAAGTCAAGAACAACGAGTTCCGCGTGGCGATCACGCCTGCCGGCGTGCACGAGCTCGTCCGCCACGGCCACCAGGTCGTCGTCGAGGAGAGCGCCGGTGCCGGCTCCTCCATCACGGACGAGGAGTACGTCGCCGCCGGGGCGCAGATCCTCCCCACCGCCGACGAGGTCTGGGCCACCGCCGATCTCCTGCTCAAGGTCAAGGAGCCGGTCGCCGAGGAGTACCACCGCCTCCGCAAGGACCAGACGCTCTTCACCTACCTGCACCTCGCCGCCTCCCGCGAGTGCACCGACGCGCTGGTCGAGTCGGGCACCACGGCCATCGCCTACGAGACGGTCGAGACCGCGAGCCGCGCGCTCCCGCTGCTCGCCCCGATGTCCGAGGTCGCGGGCCGGCTGGCCCCGCAGGTCGGCGCCTACCACCTGATGCGCTCGGTCGGTGGCCGCGGCGTGCTGCCGGGCGGCGTCCCGGGCACGGCGCCCGCCGAGGCCGTCGTCATCGGCGGCGGTGTCTCCGGCTGGAACGCCACGCAGATCGCCGTCGGTCTCGGCTTCCACGTCACGCTGCTCGACAAGGACATCAACAAGCTCCGCGAGGCCGACAAGGTCTTCGGCACCAAGGTGAAGACCGTCGTCTCCAACGCCTTCGAGCTGGAGAAGGCCGTCATCGAGGCCGACCTCGTCGTGGGTGCCGTGCTGATCCCCGGCGCGAAGGCGCCGAAGCTGGTCACCAACGAGCTCGTCGCCAAGATGAAGCCCGGAAGTGTACTTGTCGACATTGCAATCGACCAGGGCGGTTGCTTCGAGGACTCGCACCCGACGACGCACGCCGAGCCGACCTTCATGGTCCACAACTCGGTCTTCTACTGCGTCGCGAACATGCCGGGCGCGGTGCCGAACACCTCCACGTACGCCCTCACCAACGCCACGCTCCCGTACATCCTGGAGCTCGCCAACCGCGGCTGGGTCGAGGCGCTGCGCCGTGACGCCGCGCTCGCCAAGGGCCTCAACACCCATGACGGGCAGGTTGTTTACCGCGAGGTCGCCGAAGCGCACGGCCTGGAGCACGTCGAGCTGAGCTCGCTCCTCGGCTGACGGGTCAACCGCTTCCGTCAACCTCACGCGTCCGGCCGGACCTTGCCGAGCAAGGTCCGGCCGGAGGCATGTCGGGTCCCTGCGGGGGTCCGGTTCAACTCGTCTCGAACGTAACTCTTCAACCGATTCGTACACCTGTTAAAACCGCACCCCGGTGGCTGCGCACCCTTGACAGGGAGGTGTTCGATTGCCGACACATCGGGCCGGGTCCGGCGGATTGTGTTGCTGCGGAGCGGTGACACGCCATAGAGTCGCCAATCGTCGGCATGGTGCCACGCTGACCTATCGATAAGTTTCCTGGTCACGTCCAAGGAGGTAAGACGACTTGTGAATGAGTCGACATTTACTCCCGGGGGTGTTCATCCAGGGATGCCTGCACGGGGCCAGGGCCCGAACGGGCTGGCGGCTGTCGGCTCCGTCGCTGTCCGCACCTTCGCCACCCAACAGCACATGACGACAGCCCCCCAGATGATGGACGGCCTACACGTGAACGCCATGGCCGGCAACGAGAGTGGCCGGGAGACCGCCCACTTCGCCGACTTCGACGAGGTGCCCCAGGGGCACTTCTACGACCCCGACGCCGAGTACGAACCCGATCCGGAGTACGCGGCCACCCTCGCGCCCGACGCTGCCCGCCAGCGCCGCGAGCGGATCGGCCCGACCGGTCGGCCCCTGCCCTACTTCCCGATCCCGGGCCCGCTGACCGATCACGGTCCCGCGAAGATCATCGCGATGTGCAACCAGAAGGGCGGCGTCGGCAAGACCACGTCGACCATCAACCTGGGTGCCGCGCTCGCGGAGTACGGGCGACGCGTCCTGCTCGTCGACTTCGACCCGCAGGGAGCCCTGTCGGTCGGGCTCGGCGTCAACCCGATGGAGCTCGATCTCACGGTCTACAACCTGCTCATGGAGCGGGGCATGTCGGCCGACGAGGTCCTGCTGAAGACCGCGGTCCCGAACATGGACCTGCTGCCCAGCAACATCGACCTGTCGGCTGCCGAGGTGCAGCTGGTGAGCGAGGTGGCCCGGGAGTCCACGCTGCAGCGCGCCCTGAAGCCGCTGATGGCCGACTACGACTACATCGTGATCGACTGTCAGCCGTCGCTGGGCCTGCTCACCGTGAACGCCCTCACGGCGGCCCACAAGGTCATAGTGCCGCTCGAGTGCGAGTTCTTCGCGCTGCGTGGTGTGGCCCTGCTCACCGAGACGATCGAGAAGGTCCAGGAGCGCCTCAACCCCGATCTGGAGCTCGACGGCATCCTCGCCACCATGTACGACTCCCGTACGGTGCACAGCCGTGAGGTCCTCGCGCGCGTCGTCGAGGCATTCGACGATCACGTCTACCACACGGTCATCGGGCGCACTGTGCGCTTCCCGGAGACCACGGTCGCCGGTGAACCCATCACCACCTACGCCTCCAACTCGGTCGGTGCCGCCGCCTATCGCCAGCTCGCCAGGGAGGTGCTCGCCCGGTGTCACGCCGAGTGAGTCTGCCCGGGGCCGACGAACTGTTCCGTACCACCGGAGGAATGGGGCTCCAGGCCTCTTCCCCCGCCGACCGGCGGCGCAAGGCGAACGGCGAGGCCCGGGTGCCCGGTCCGGCCGGTGAGAGCGATTCCGGGGCGGACGGAGCCGGGACGGACGCGGCACAGGCCACCGACGGCGCCTCGCGCGAGGAGCACTCCGCGGCCGATGCCGACGCGGGGGAGTCGCGCAGCCGCGGCGACCGGGTCGCGGTGGCCGCGCAGGCGGGGCGGAGGCCCCAGCAGCCCGCGCCGACGGCCGCGCCCCCGTCCGCATCACCGTCCGCGCAGGAGGCGGTCCCCGCCCCTGCCGTTCAGCAGCAGCGCAGGCGCGGAGGCGGGCGCGGGGCGAACCGGCGGCCCAGCGGCCGCGAGCGCCACGACGAGAAGATCACCGTCTACGTCTCCGCCGAGGAACTGATGGACCTCGAACACGCCCGCCTCGTGCTGCGCGGGGAGCACGGGCTCGCGGTCGACCGCGGACGGATCGTCCGTGAGGCGGTCGCGGTGGTGCTCGCGGATCTGGAGTCGCGGGGCGACGCGAGCATCCTCGTACGGCGGTTGCGCGGCCGCTGACGGGTGGGGCGCCGGTAGCCTGCCCGGTGGGCGACCGCCGGACGAGCGGTCCGGCCCTCCCGTACGGGCCACGGCCCGCCGCCCGTATCCCGCTGCCCCTGGACCTTCATGCCGACGACCGACGAGCCCGCCCGCACCCCCCGCCGCCCCCTGGGGCGCGGTCCGGGCGGCCGGGCCGCGCCGGAGCCGGTGGACGCCGGGCCTGCCGACCCGGAGACCCCCGCCCCGCCGCTGCCCGGGGACGGGGACGGGGAGGCGACCGAGGCACCCGCGGCGCCCGTCGCGGCGCCCGAGCCTCCAGGGCCCATCGAGCCTCCAGGGTCCGCCGGGCTTCCCGGGTCCGCCACCGACGGGCGGTTCACCGTCCGGCTGGCGAACTTCGAGGGGCCGTTCGACCTGCTCCTCCAGCTCATCGCCAAGCACAAGCTGGATGTGACCGAAGTCGCGCTGTCGAAGGTCACCGACGAGTTCATGGCGCACATCCGGGCGATGGGGCCGGACTGGGACCTGGATCAGACCACCGAGTTCCTCGTCGTCGCCGCGACGCTGCTCGACCTGAAGGCGGCCCGGCTGCTGCCCGCCGCCGAGGTGGAGGACGAGGCGGATCTGGCGCTGCTCGAAGCGCGGGACCTGCTCTTCGCCCGGCTGCTCCAGTACCGCGCGTACAAACGCATCGCGGAGATCCTCAGCGACCGGCTGGCATCGGAGGGGCGGCGGTTCCCGCGGACGGTGGGGCTGGAGCCGCACCACGCCGAGCTGCTGCCCGAGGTCGTGATCAGCATCGGGGCGGAGGGGTTCGCCGCGCTGGCCGTGAAGGCGATGCAGCCGAAGGCCGAGCCGCAGGTGTACGTCGACCATATCCACGCGCCGCTGGTCAGCGTGCGGGAGCAGGCCGGGATCGTGGTGGCACGGCTGCGGGAGGCGGGGGAGGCCAGCTTCCGGGCGCTCACCGAGGACGCCCCGGACACCCTCACCGTCGTCGCCCGGTTCCTCGCACTGCTGGAGCTGTACCGGGAGAAGGCCGTGGCGCTCGACCAGGACGAGGCGCTCGGGGAGCTCCTGGTGCGCTGGGCCGGGGGCGAGGGCGCCGGGCCCGTCGTCACGGACGAGTTCGACGCCGGGACGCAGGACGTCCAGGAGGATGGGAAGGCATGAGTCAGCAGGAGACCACCGGCTCCACCGTCGCGGATCTCGACCTCGGGCCCGCGTTGGAAGCCGTCCTCATGGTCGTCGACGAGCCCGCCACCGAGGAGCACCTCGCCAAGGTGCTGGAGCGGCCCCGCAGGGCCGTCGCCGACGCGTTGCGCGCGCTGGCCGACGAGTACACCGTGCAGCGCCGCGGCTTCGAGCTGCGGCTGGTGGCGGGCGGCTGGCGCTTCTACACCCGTCCCGAGTACGCGGCGGCCGTCGAGAGCTTCGTCCTGGACGGCCAGCAGGCCCGTCTGACCCAGGCGGCGCTGGAGACCCTCGCGGTGGTCGCGTACCGCCAGCCGGTCAGCCGTTCCAGGGTCTCCGCGGTCCGCGGCGTGAACTGTGACGGGGTGATGCGGACCCTGCTCCAGCGGGGTCTGGTGGGGGAAGCGGGCGCGGAACCCGAAACAGGTGCGATCCTGTACAGGACGACGAACTACTTTCTGGAGCGGATGGGCCTGCGTGGCCTGGATGAGCTCCCGGAGCTCGCGCCCTTCCTCCCCGAGGCGGACGCGATCGAGGCTGAGACGCTAGAGGGTGTGCCGTCGTTCGATCCGGACGCACCGGACACCCCGGATACTCACGCAGACGACAAGACGGAATTTTGATGCGAAGCAGTGGCAGGAACAGCGGAAGCGGCAGCGGCGGCGGCAAGAGCGGCGGCAGCCGGAATCCTCGCGGTGCCGGCGCCGGGCGCGACGGCAAGCAGGAGCAGCGTCCCCGCCGGCCCCGGCCCGAGGAGCGCCGCTACGACGTGGGCGGCACCGGGGAGAAGAGCGGCGACGGCCCCCGCAAGGGACGCGGCGCGGCGGCCCGCGGCGGCGCCAAGGGCGGCCCGAAGCCCGCGCAGGCGGGCAGCGCCAGGAGCGGTGGTCCGCGTCGCCAGGGCGCCCCGTCCCGTCCGCGTGAGCTCGACGCCAAGATCGAGCAGCGCAACCGGGACAGGTACGCCGGCAAGGCGGACATCAGGACGCCCAAGACCCACCCGGGCGCCGAGCAGGAGGGCGAGCGGCTGCAGAAGGTCCTCGCCCGCGCCGGTATGGGCTCGCGCCGGGCGTGCGAGGAGCTGATCGAGCAGGCCCGCGTCGAGGTCAACGGCGAGATCGTCGTCGAGCAGGGCATGCGCGTCGATGTGAACAGGGACGAGATCAAGGTCGACGGTCTGACCGTCGCCGCCCAGTCCTATCTCTTCTTCGCGCTGAACAAGCCCGCCGGTGTCGTCTCCTCGATGGAGGACCCGGACGGCCGCCAGTGCCTCGGCGACTACGTCACCAACCGCGAGACGCGGCTCTTCCACGTCGGCCGGCTGGACACCGAGACCGAGGGCATCATCATGCTCACCAACCACGGCGAGCTGGCCCACCGCCTGACCCACCCCAAGTACGGCGTGAAGAAGACCTACCTGGCCGCCATCCAGGGACCGCTCCCGCGCGACCTGGGCAAGCGGCTCAAGGACGGCATCCAGCTGGAGGACGGGTACGCCCGCGCCGACCACTTCCGGGTCGTCGAGAACACCGGCAAGAACTACCTGGTCGAGGTGACCCTCCACGAGGGCCGCAAGCACATCGTCCGCCGGATGCTGGCCGAGGCCGGCTTCCCGGTCGAGCGGCTCGTACGGACGTCCTTCGGGCCGATCCCGCTGGGCGACCAGAAGTCCGGCTGGCTGCGCCGCCTCACCAACACCGAGGTGGGCATGCTGATGCGCGAGGTCGGTCTGTAACCCTCCTCCGTCCGCTCCACGGCCCGCGGCCGGTTCCTGATTTCGATTTTCGAACAGGAACCGGCCGCGGGTCTTTCTTCGTGCCCGCTCCACCTTTATAGTCAGAGTGACTATTAAGGAGGCGGGTGTGAGTCTCGCGGATTTCCTCGATCCACTGCAACAACCCCTGGTGACGGTGCTCGACACCCCGGTCAGCTGGACCGAGGTGCTCGGCTTCGGCAGCGGGGCGCTGTGCGTATGGCTCGTGGCCCGCCAGCACCTCGCCAACTGGCCGATCGGCATCGCCAACAACCTCTTCTTCATCCTGCTGTTCACCCAGTCCGGTCTGTACGCCGACGCCGGCCTCCAGATCGTCTTCATCGCCCTTGCCGCGTACGGCTGGTGGACCTGGACCCACGGGGGTGGACCGGGCTCACCCGACCTGCCGGTGCGGCGCACCACGCGCACCGAATGGACCTGGCTGCTCGCGGCGGGGGTGGCGGGGACCGTCGCCCTCACCGTCCTGCTCGACCACGCCACCGACTCGACCGTGCCCTTCTGGGACGCCCTGACGACCGCGCTGTCCCTGACGGCGACGTACGGACAGTGCCGCAAGCTCGTCGAGTCGTGGAGGCTCTGGATCGCCGCCGATGTGGTGTACATCCCGCTGTACGCGTACAAGGAGCTCTATCTGACCTCGCTGCTGTACGTCGGTTTCCTGACGCTCTGCCTGATCGGCCTGCGGAACTGGCAGCGTGATCTCGCCGGGCAGCGGCGGCAGCCGGCGGAGGTGGCGGCATGAAGCGCTTCGGGCACGGGCTGGTCCTGGGCAAGTTCTACCCGCCACACGCCGGCCACCACCATCTCGTCCGCACCGCGCGGGACCGCTGCGAGCGGCTGACCGTCCTGGTCTGCGCCGCCTCCGTCGAGTCCGTACCGCTCGCCGACCGGGTGGCCTGGATGCGGGAGGTGCACCCGGACGTACGGGTCGTCGGCGCCGTCGACGACATCCGCATGGACCTCCACGACCCGGTGATCTGGGACGCGCACATGGCCGTCTTCACCGGGGCCGTGCCCGAGCCGGTGGACGCCGTCTTCACCTCGGAGTCGTACGGGGACGAACTCGCCCGCCGGTTCGGCGCCGAATCCGTCTGCGTCGACCCCGACCGCACGGTCTTCCCGGTCTCCGGCACCGCCGTCCGCAAGGACCCGGTCGGCTGCTGGGACTTCCTGGAGCCGCCCGTACGGGCCGCCCTCGCCCGCCGGGTCGTCGTCCTCGGCGCGGAGTCCACCGGTACCACGACGATGGCCCGTGCCCTCACCGACCACTACCGCGGGCGCGGCGGCGTCTGGGCGCGGACCGGTTACGTCGCCGAGTACGGGCGGGAGTTCAGCGAACGGAAACTGGCCGCCCTGCGCGAGCGCCGGCCCGGCGCCCAGTGGGAGGACGTCTCCTTCACCACCGACGACTTCCCGCTGATCGCCGAGGCCCAGAACGCCAAGGAGGAGGCGGCCGCGCGCCTCGGGTCGCCGGTGCTCTTCTGCGACACCGACTCCTTCGCCACCACCGTCTGGCACGAGCGGTACATCGGCGGACGCAACCCGCTCGTCGAGGAGACCGCCGACCGGGTCGCCCACCACCTGTGGCTGCTCACCGACCACGAGGGCGTCGCCTTCGAGGACGACGGGCTGCGCGACGGCGAGGAGCTGCGGCCCTGGATGACCGACCGCTTCCGGGCCGAACTCGCCCGTACCGGAAGGGAATTCATCGAGCTCACCGGAACCCGCCAGGAACGCCTGGCCACCGCGGTCGCCGCCGTCGACTCGCTGCTCGCCGGCAGCTGGAAATTCGCCGCGCCCCTGCCGGAGCGCCGATGAGCACCGGCGCCCCCGAGGGCTACGACCCGTACGCCTTCGAACCCTTCGCCGTCACCGTCGACCTCGCCGTCTTCACGGTCCGCGACAGCCGGCTGCACGTCCTGCTCGTCGAACGGGGCGAGGACCCGTACAAGGGGCACTGGGCGCTGCCCGGCGGCTTCGTCCTGCCCCGCGAGTCCGCCGAAACCGCTGCCCGCAGGGAGCTCGCCGAGGAGACCGGGCTGACGGAGGGCACCGTCGGCGCCCTCCACCTGGAACAGCTGCGCACCTACAGCGATCCGGACCGCGACCCCAGGATGCGGGTCGTCTCGGTCGCGTACGCCGCGCTCGTACCCGACCTGCCCGAGCCGCGCGGCGGCGGCGACGCGGCCGGCGCCCAGTGGTGGGACGCCGGAGCGCTCGGCCCGCTCGCCTTCGACCACGACCGCATCCTCGCCGACGCGCACGACCGGATCGGCGCCAAGCTCGAATACAGCTGTCTGGCCACCGCCTTCTGCCCGGCCGAATTCACCCTGGGAGAACTCCAGCAGGTGTACGAGACGGTCTGGGGCGTCGAGCTGGACCGGCCCAACTTCCGGCGCAAGGTCCTCACCACGCCCGGCTTCGTCCAGGCCGTGGAGGGGTCGCCGCGCCGCACCGGCGGACGGGGGAAACCGGCCGCGCTCTACCGGGCGGGTGCCGCTACCGCCCTGCACCCTCCACTGCTGAGACCGGAAGGAAGAAGTACGTGATCGTGACCAGGACCGTCACCAAGCAGGCCGCCACCGGCGCGCTGACCGGGCTCGCGCTCGGCGACGCACTGGGATTCCCGACCGAGTTCAACAACGTGCCGTCGATCCTCGCCAAGTGCGGGCCGTGGCGCACGATGCGGCTGCCGAAGCCGGCGATCGTGACCGACGACACCCAGATGACGCTGGCCCTGGGGCGGGGCATCCGTACCGCCATGGACCGCGGGCTGCTCACCCCGCTGCGGCTGGTCCGCCCGGTGCGCGAGGAGTTCGTCGACTGGTACCACTCGCCCGACAACAACCGGGCCCCCGGCCGCACCTGCATGACCGCCTGCCGCCTGCTCGACAGCGACCGGCTCTGGCAGGAGGCCAGCCAGACCGGCTCCAAGGGCTGCGGTGCCAACATGCGGGTCGCGCCGATCGGCCTCGCACCCGGGCTGAGCGACGAACAGCGCTCCGGCGCCGCCCAGTTGCAGGCGGCCCTCACCCACGGGCACCCGACCGCGCTCGCCGCGTCCGACCTGACGGCCCGCGCGGTGTACCTGCTGGCGCAGGGGGCGGAGCCGATGGGTCTGATCGGGCAGTTGCGCTCGTACGCCTACGAGAACGGCGGCCGGTACCTCACGCGCTGGCTCGGCGACCTCTGGCGGTACGCGGGCGATTCCTCGCCCGAGCTGTACATCCAGCGCGGCTGGGACGAATGCCTCAACGCCCTGGCCCGCGTCCAGGACGCGCTGCACGACCCCTCCCCGGAGACCGACCCCTGCGAGCTGACCGGTGACGGGTGGATCGCCGAGGAGGCCCTGGCCACGGCCCTGCACTGCTTCCTCCTCTTCCCCGACGAGCCCGTCACCGCCCTCCGCCGCGCCGCCTGCACCCGGGGCGACTCCGACTCCCTCGGCTGCCTGACCGGCGCGTTCGCCGGGGCGCACCTGGGGGCCGGGGCCTGGCCCAAGGAGTGGTCGGAGCGGATCGAGTACCGCAGCGATCTGCTGTCGCTGGGGGCGCTCTGGGATTCTTGATCCATGCGCATGGACACCAAGCACCTCCAGGAAGCCGGGCTGCCGGTCACGGACCTCGGCCCGGTCGTTGCCGAGGAGCGCCACCCGCTGCTGTTCGCCACGGTCTCCGGAGCGCATCTGTACGGGTTCCCCTCCAAGGACTCGGATGTGGACCTTCGGGGGGTCCATCTCCTGCCCGCGGAGGACCTGGTGGGACTGCGCGAGCCCGAGGAGACGCGCTCGCGGATGTGGGACCGGGACGGGGTCGAGATGGACCTCGTCACGCACGACCTGCGGAAGTTCGTCCGGCTGATGCTGAAGCCGAACGGCTATGTGCTGGAGCAGTTGCTCTCGCCGCTGGTCGTGCACACGGGCGGGATACACACGGAACTGGTGGACCTGGCGCCGGGTGTGCTCACCCGCAACCACGCCCACCACTACCGGGGATTCGCCAACACCCAGTGGCGGCTCTTCGGGAGGACCGGTGAACTGAAGCCGCTGCTGTACACGTTCCGGGCGCTGCTCACCGGGATCCACCTGATGCGCAGCGGTGAGGTGCGGGCGCATCTGCCGACCCTTCTCGGGGAGGTGGCGGCGCCCGCGTATCTGCCCGAGCTGATCGAGGCGAAGGCCGAGGCCGAGCACGGGGGAGCGGGGGACATGGCCGGCGGGGCGGTGTCCCGGGACGTCGAGGCGCTGCACGGGGTGCTGGACCGGGCCCAGGCGGAATCGGGGCTTCCCGAGAGGGCCGGCGGGTTCGAGGAGCTGCACGACCTCGTGGTGCGGGCACGGTTGACGGGGCGGGCGTCCTAGGCCCTGCCGTCTGCCGTCTGCCGTCTGCCGTGCGGCGTCCGGCGCGCACCAGACGCCGCGCGGCCGCCCTCCGGGCGACGACGGCAGTTTGACGACAGGGGCTAGAAGCCGCCCACGGAGTCCCCGCCGGGCCAGGACACGGACGCCCGGCGGGTGCGGATCAGGAAGTCCTCCACCCGGGCCCGGTCCGGCTCCGGCGGGAGCGGGGAGTTCCTCGCGGCCTCGTCGTCCTCCTCGACGAGACGGTTCATGCGGCGTTCGACCTCCGCCCACGGCACCTCGCCCCGCTTCACCGCCAGCAGCTCCTCCCGGGCCGCGCCCACCTCGATCGTGAGCTCGCCCGTGCGCAGCAGGTCCCGGCCGCAGGTCAGCAGCCGCAGCAGATGCATGGCGTGCTTCCAGCGCGGCGCCCCGTGCTGCCGTACGTCGGCCTCCAGCTTCCTGCGCTGGCCCGAGGCGTAGCGGACGAAGGTCTGGTGGGCCAGCCGGGAGAGGAACGCGCCGCGCAGGGAGAGGAGTTCACGGCCCACGGCATCGGCGTGTTCCACCAGTGGTGAGTGCAGGCACTCCAGCACATTGGGGTTGGCGCGCAGCGCCAGCTCGCAGAAGCGTTCCAGCTCCCAGGAGAACTGCTCCTGTGCCGGGCCCTCGACATGCGTCGGCGGCTTCTCGAACCGCCAGAACAGCGGGGTCGGCGCGAGGAACACGCCGCGCCGGTCGGTGTCGCTCCCCTCCATGGCGAGCCCGAAGGCGCGTGAGCCCATCACGCAGGAGTAGACCGTGTGATCGCGTACGAGAGCCTCGGGATCAGGGGTGATCATGCCGGCGAGAGTACGTGAGCGAAAACGGGTTGCACCGGGGATATCGGGACGGCCCTCAGGCGCCCGCTCAAGTGGCAGAAGCCCGGGTTCTGATCGACATTGTCGATAAATCATCCCCTCTGGAAAGGCAGAACCATGGCAGGAAACGATCTCGGCAGCCTGCTGGGCGGCTTGCTGGGCGGTGACGGCCGGAGTGGCGGCGCGGGCGGCGCGGGGAACGTCCTCGGCGCGCTGCTCGGCGCGCTCGGCGGCGGCCAGGGCGGAACGGGCGGCGGCGGCAACGCGCTCGAAGGGCTGATCGGGATGCTCACCAGATCCGGCCTTGTCGACCAGGCGCAGTCCTGGGTCGGCACCGGCGCGAACCAGGCGGTCAGCGGCGCCCAGATCAGCGAGGCGCTGCCGGACGAGACCCTGCAGAAGGTCGCCCGGGAGGCGGGGGTCAGCACCGAGCAGGCGGCCGACGAGATCGCCCGGTCGCTGCCGACAGCGGTCGACAAGCTGACTCCTTCGGGCGAGGTGCCGGAGGGCCGCTCGATCGAGGACCTGGTCCGGGAACAGCAGCTCTGACGGCGAGAGCGGCCCGAGGGCCTGTCCGGCGCAGCGGGGCCGGGCAGGCCCCCGGGCCGTCGGCGCGTACCCGCCCCGTCTCACGGACAGAGCGCCCCGGACCGCCGGCCGCGCCGCCCCTCTAGGCTGACCGGGCAGAGAGATCACGCAGGCGGACAGCAGGCGCGACACGTACGAGGAACCGAGGAGCACGACGTGGCGGTACGAGCGGTCCGCGGAGCCGTCCAGCTCGAACAGGACGAGGCCGGGCACATGGGGGAGCGGGTCGGTGCCCTGCTCACCGCGGTCCTGGAGCGCAACAGCCTCGTCGCGGACGATTTGATCAGCATCTGGTTCACGGCCACCCCCGACCTGCACAGCGACTTCCCGGCCGCCGCCGCACGCGGGCTCGGTATCGTCGACGTACCGCTGATCTGCGCCCAGGAGCTGGACATCGAGGGGGCCATGCCCCGTGTGGTGCGCATACTCGCGCACGTCGAGACGTACCTTCCCAAGTCCGAGATCGCCCACGTGTACCTCGGTGCCACCGCCGCACTTCGCAAGGACATCGCCCAGTGAGAACCGCCGTCGTCATCGGAACGGGCCTCGTCGGCACTTCCGCAGCCCTCGCTCTCGCCGGGCGCGGCATCCATGTCCATCTCGTCGACCACGACCCCCAGTCGGCCCGTACCGCGGCCGCGCTGGGCGCCGGTACGGACGAGGCGCCCGACGGCCCCGTGGACCTGGCGATCATCGCCGTGCCGCCCGCCCACGTGGCCTCGGTGCTGGCCACCGCCCTGCGGGACGGCATCGCCCGCGGCTACCTCGACGTCGCCAGCGTGAAGGGCGGCCCGCGCCGCGAGCTGGAGGCCCTCGGCCTCGACCTCTCGCCGTACATCGGTACGCACCCCATGGCAGGCAAGGAGCGGTCGGGCCCCCTCGCCGCCACCGCGGACCTGTTCGAGGGCAGGCCCTGGGTCCTCACCCCGACCCGTGACACCGACACCGAGGTGCTCAACCTCGCCCTGGAACTGGTCGCGCTCTGCCGCGCCGTCCCGGTCGTCATGGACGCCGACGCGCACGACCGGGCCGTCGCCCTGGTCTCCCACACCCCGCAGCTGATCTCGTCGATGGTCGCCGCCCGCCTGGAGGAGGCCGACGAGACCGCCGTACGCCTCTGCGGCCAGGGCATCAGGGACGTCACCCGGATCGCCGCCTCCGACCCCCGGATGTGGGTGGAGATCCTCTCCGCCAACCCCGGCCCGGTCGCCGACGTGCTGGCCGGGGTCGCCGCCGACCTGGACGAGACGGTACGGGCGCTGCGCGGCCTGCAGTCCGACGACGACGACCGGCGCCGCGAGGGCACCGAGGGCATCGAGGACGTGCTGCGCCGCGGCAACGCGGGCCGGGACAGGGTGCCGGGCAAGCACGGGACCGCCCCCACCGCGTACGAGATGGTGTCCGTGCTCATCAGCGACCGGCCGGGCGAACTGGCCGGGATCTTCGCCGACGCCGGACGGTCCGGGGTCAACGTCGAGGACGTGCGCATCGAGCACGCCACCGGGCAGCAGGCCGGCCTGGTCCAGCTGATGGTCGAGCCGAGCGCGGCCCCCGCACTGAGCGCGGCGCTGCGCGAGCGGGGCTGGTCGATACGCCAGTAGCCCGGGGCCGCGGGGCCGGAAGGCCGTTGTCCACAGGGGTGCAGAGACCCGCTCCGACACTCGGTAACCTTGTGCGGGGCGGGTTCGCACGCGCCCTTGTCCCGCCCACCCCGTGTATTCAGGAAGGTGTCCACCACCGTGGAAACCCGTACGGCCCCGGCCGCAGTGATCGTCGCCATCGACGGGCCATCCGGCACCGGCAAGTCGAGCACGTCCAAGGCCGTCGCCGCGCAGCTCGGCCTGAGCTACCTGGACACCGGCGCCCAGTACCGGGCGATCACCTGGTGGATGCTGAACAACGGCATCGACGTGCAGGACGCGACGGAGGTGGCGACCGCGGCCGCCAAGCCGGTCATCGTCTCCGGCACGGACCCGGCCGCCCCGACGATCACCGTCGACGGCGAGGACGCCGCGGGCCCGATCCGCACCCAGGAGGTCACCTCCAAGGTCAGCGCCGTCAGCGCCGTCCCCGAGGTGCGCACCCGGATCACCGAGCTGCAGCGCAGCATCGCCGCCGCGGCCGAGCGGGGCATAGTGGTCGAGGGGCGGGACATCGGCACCACCGTGCTGCCCGACGCCGACCTGAAGATCTTCCTCACCGCTTCCCCGGAGGCGCGCGCCGCCCGTCGCAGCGGAGAGGTCAAGGGCTCCGACCTCGCCGCCACCAAGAAGGCGCTGATCAAGCGGGACGCGGCCGACTCCGGCCGCAAGACCTCCCCGCTGGCCAAGGCGGACGACGCCGTCGAGGTGGACACCACCGAGCTGACCCTTCAGCAGGTCATCGAGTGTGTCGTCACCCTCGTCGAGGAGAAGCGGGCCACGAAGTGACCCAGGCCACGGGGTCGCCCTCGCCGCGCGGTGCGGCGGTCGGGCGCGGGATCGGCATCGGGCTGATGTACGGGCTGTGGAAGCCCCGCGTCCTCGGTGCGTGGCGGGTTCCCGCCTCCGGACCCGTCATACTCGCGGTGAACCACTCGCACAACATCGACGGTCCGATGCTGATGGGCACCGCGCCCCGGCCCGTCCACTTCCTGATCAAGAAAGAGGCGTTCGTCGGCCCGCTCGACCCGTTCCTGCGCGGAATCGGTCAGCTGAAGGTGGACCGTACGACCGTCGACCGCACCGCCATCACCCACGCCCTCGGCGTGCTGGAGAACGGCGGGGCGCTCGGGATCTTTCCCGAGGGCACCAGGGGCGAGGGCGACTTCGCCTCCCTGCGTGCCGGGCTCGCGTACTTCGCGGTACGCAGCGGGGCGCCGATCGTGCCCGTGGCCGTCCTGGGAAGCACCGAGCGCCGTGGACGGTTGATATCGGCACTGCCGCCGCTGCGCAGCCGGGTCGATGTCGTCTTCGGCGATGCCTTCGAGGCGCAGGAGGGTGCGCGCAGCTCGGACAAGGGCGGTGGCGGGCGACGGGTGGGCGGCAGCGGGCGGCGTACGCGCAAGGCACTGGACGAGGCGACGGTACGGATCCAGGGGCGGCTGACCGCCCATCTGGACGAGGCCAGGCGTTTCACCGGGCGCTAGGTAAGACTTGAGTAGTGGGCCGCGTGTTCGTGGCCCATCGATGATGATGCAAAGAGGAACGGACTTCATGAACGACCAGATTCACTCCGACGGCTCGGACCATGAGCACGGAGCACTTGGCGACGCCGAGTACGCGGAGTTCATGGAGCTCGCCGCGGAGGAGGGCTTCGACCTCGAAGAGGTCGAGGGCGCGATCGACGAGGCCGGTCACGGACCGCTGCCCGTGCTCGCCGTCGTCGGCCGCCCCAACGTCGGCAAGTCGACGCTGGTGAACCGGATCATCGGCCGCCGCGAGGCGGTCGTCGAGGACAAGCCGGGCGTCACCCGTGACCGCGTCACCTACGAGGCCGAGTGGGCGGGCCGCCGCTTCAAGGTCGTCGACACCGGCGGCTGGGAGCAGGACGTGCTGGGCATCGACGCCTCCGTCGCCGCCCAGGCCGAGTACGCGATCGAGGCGTCCGACGCGGTCGTCTTCGTGGTCGACTCGACCGTCGGCGCGACCGACACCGACGAGGCCGTCGTCAAGCTGCTGCGCAGGGCCGGCAAGCCGGTCGTGCTGTGCGCCAACAAGGTCGACGGACAGAGCGGCGAGGCGGACGCCACCGCACTGTGGTCGCTGGGCCTCGGCGAGCCGCACCCGGTCTCCTCGCTGCACGGCCGCGGCACCGGCGACCTGCTCGACGCCGTGCTCGAAGCGCTTCCCGAGGCCCCGGCGCAGCGCTTCGGCACCGCGATCGGCGGCCCGCGCCGGATCGCGCTCATCGGCCGTCCGAACGTCGGCAAGTCCTCGCTGCTGAACAAGGTGGCGAACGAGGACCGCGTCGTCGTCAACGAGCTCGCCGGCACCACCCGCGACCCGGTCGACGAGCTGATCGAGCTCGGCGGCATCACCTGGAAGTTCATCGACACGGCCGGCATCCGCCGTCGCGTCCACCTCCAGGAGGGTGCGGACTACTACGCCTCGCTGCGTACCGCCGCCGCGGTGGAGAAGGCCGAGGTCGCCGTCGTCCTGATCGACGCGGGCGAGTCCATCAGCGTCCAGGACCAGCGCATCATCACCATGGCCGTGGAGGCCGGGCGTGCCCTGGTGATCGCGTACAACAAGTGGGACACGCTCGACGAGGAACGCCGCTACTACCTGGAGCGCGAGATCGAGACGGAGCTCGCGCAGATCGCGTGGGCCCCCCGGGTCAACGTCTCGGCCGTCACCGGCCGGCACATGGAGAAGCTCGTCCCGGCGATCGAGACCGCCCTCGCCAGCTGGGAGACCCGCGTCCCCACCGGCCGGCTGAACGCCTTCCTCGGCGAGATCGTCGCCTCCCACCCGCACCCTGTCCGCGGTGGCAAGCAGCCCCGGATCCTCTTCGGCACCCAGGCCGGTACCAAGCCGCCGCGCTTCGTGCTGTTCGCCTCGGGCTTCCTGGAGCACGGCTACCGACGGTTCGTCGAGCGCCGGCTGCGTGAGGAGTTCGGCTTCGAGGGCACCCCGATCCACATCTCGGTGCGGGTCCGCGAGAAGCGCGGCCGTAACAAGTAGCGCGCAGCGGGCGTACGACAGAGCCCCGGGGCGTTTCTCCTCCTCCACCGTCCCGGGCTCTTTCCCCGCACCCCGCCCCCCCCCCACCCCCGGAGAAGGACACCGACTGGGTGCGTCCCCCACGCCGGCCCCCCCCCCCCCCAAACCACAAACACC
>NZ_JBHWIY010000005.1:38856-69049 GCF_042731715.1 Streptomyces sp. NPDC059832
GAAAAAATACCACGACACTCACCCCCGCAACAGCCCCCCCACAGACCTCGCCCAACCCCCCCCCGCCCTTCCCCCCCCCCCCCCCCCCCCGGGGCTCTGTCGCAGAGTCAGGCCCCTCGCGAGCCCGGGGGCAGGGCCGCGGGCTGGGTGCGCCCGGAGTGCCGGCCCACCCGCTGCCAGGACCCGAGGCCGCCGCTGTGCGTGCCGGTGCCGCTGACGTGTCCGGTGGCCCCGCCTGTCACGGCGAGACCGGTGGAGAAACCGGCGGAGTGGCCGGAATGGCCGCCCAGCGGGAGACGGCTGCCGAAGAGCCCGGTGCCGAAGGCCATGAAGCCGAGATTCTCCTCGCCGCTCCGATCACCCGGCAGCGCCCGGAACGAACGGCGGTACTCGGAGTACAGCGCGTCGTAGATCGGGGTGTGGGACTGACCGCCCGAGGGGTCCTGCGAGGGCCGCATGGCAGGAATCGGGCTCGGGCGCTGGTGGGAGGAGTCGTATGAGTGCACGTATGTGCCAACGACCCCGGTGTCCGTCGGATGCGGGCGCGGCGGAGAAATCGCTGTTCGCCGCTGGTGCGAGGGGCCGCCGCCCATGATCAGGTGCCGGCCAGCGGCATCGCGGCGGCCACCAGGAGCCCGTCGGCCGCGGCCTTGTCCAGAGCGTCGCGCAGCAGGTCCTCGCGTGGCTGCTGGCCGATCGATCCGGCGGGGGCGGCGAAGACGAGGACGGTCTGCGACTTGTTGGCCGCGGTCCGCCAGCCCTCGGTGACCTGGAGCGGGGCGTGCGCCTGCCACCAGGCGACCGGTGCGCCGCCGGTGCCCGGCTGGAGCACGGCGTGCAGCTGGCCCATGGCGAGCAGGATCGACCAGCCGTGCAGCACGGCGGGCACCTGGTCCATCCGGTGGACCGGGTGGAAGCCCTGTTCCAGCAGGAGCTGGAGGAATTCGTCGCCCCGGCTGCCGTCCGTGCCCGGACGGGTGATCGCCGCGGTCGGCTCGACGACGAGGGCCGGGTGGAGCTCGTCGTCGATCAGGACGAGGCCGCTGGTGATCCCGAGGACGGCCTGCTCGGCGGGGAGGTTCTGCGGCTGCGCCGCGCCGCTGGCGGAGCCCTCGGCGCCGGTGATGCTGCGTACGGCGCCCTGCAGCTGCTCCTCGGAGACCTGGACCACCTGCGAGGGGATGCACGTCGCGTGGGCGAAGGCGAGGACGGCGGTCTCGTCGCCGACGAAGAGCACCGTGCTGGTGCGTTCCTGCTCGGAGTCGCCGGGGGTACGGCAGGAAGTGCAGTCGTAACTGCCCGGGGCGTTGTCGCCGACGAGCAGCCGGTCGGCTTCGGCGTCGCCGATCTCGGCGCGTACGTCCTCGCTGACGTCGAGCATGCGCGGCACGGGTGGCTCCTCGAACTCGGTGCGTGCGCCGGGCGGTTCCCGGCTCATGGAAATGACAACGGGCGAGCCGCAGCCGGGGTCACGCGAGAAAGGGAACGTAATCGAACCAACCGGCGCAGAGGGTGAATCTCGGGATCCTTGAGGCTGATTTGAGGGTATTTTTCCTGACCTGGTGGGGTGCGATGTGGTCGACTCGATCACGGGCCGGTGCGCCGATACATCGACAAAGCGGGAAAGCGGGTGAGTTTACGGCTGACCGAAATTCGCCCCTACGTGGAGTGAACCGTCGACCGGCCTGCGTCGTCCTGCCAAGTGCAGCCTGCCGCTGACCAGCCGAACCGGGAGACATGGCGTTTCATGCACATTTCTTTCCTGCTCCACAACGCCTATGGAGTCGGGGGCACGATCCGCACGACGTTCAATCTCGCCGGGGAGCTGGCCGGGCACCATGACGTCGAGATCGTGTCGGTCTTCAGGCACCGCGACGTCCCCGCGCTGGGCGCCCCCGAAGGGGTGCGCATGAGCCACCTCGTCGATCTGCGGAAGAAGAGCCCGACATACGACGGCGACGCCGCCGAATACGCCCGCCCCGCGACCGTGTTCCCGCGCGGCGACAGCAGATACCGGCAGTACAGCAGGCTGAGCGATGCGCGGGTGGCGGGCCATCTGCGTTCCCTGGAAGCCGACGTCGTGGTCGGGACCCGGCCGGGGCTCAATGTGCACATCAGCAGGCAGGCCCGCCGAGGCCCGGTTCTGATCGGGCAGGAACACCTCACCCTCGACAGCCACGGCTACCGGCTCCGCCGCGAGATCGGGCACCGCTACACCCTGCTCGACGCGATCACCACCGTCACCGAGGCCGACGCCCAGGCCTACCGGACCGGGTTCAAGCTGCCCGGCGTACGCATCGAAGCCATTCCCAACAGTGTGCCCGCGCCGACGGTCGCGCCCGCCGACGGCGACCACAAGTGGGTGATCGCCGCGGGCCGGCTGCACAAGGTCAAGCGGTACGACCTGCTCGTCCGGGCGTTCGCCGACGTGGTCGCGGTCCGGCCGGACTGGCGGCTGCGCATCTACGGCGGCGGTGACGCGACCGGGAACGAACGAGAGGCGCTGCTCACGCTCGTCGCCGAACTCGGCCTGCACAACCACGTGTTCCTGATGGGCCCGGTCAATCCGCTGGAGGCCGAGTGGCCCAAGGGGTCGATCGCCGCGGTCACTTCGGACCGCGAGTCCTTCGGCATGACGATCGTGGAGGCGATGCGCTGCGGGCTGCCGGTCGTCGCCACCGACTGCCCGCACGGCCCCCGCGAGATCATCGACGACGGCACCGACGGACGGCTGGTGCCCGTCGGTGACACGGCGGCGGTGGCCGACGCCCTGCTCGGACTGATCGAGGACGACGCGGCGCGGCACCGCGCGGGGCACGCCGCGCTGGCCGCTTCGCGGCGGTTCGACCCGTCGCGGATCGCCGAACGCCATGAACGGCTTTTCACCGAACTCGCCTCGCGGGGCCCGCGCGACCGCTCGCACGGCGCGATGGGCACCACGCTGCACCGCGCCCGGGGCGCCGTGCTGGACGGGGCGTACGCCCTGCGCTACAAGGCAGCCGCCGCGATCCGCAAGGGGAAGACCGCATGACCGCCTCCGCAGCACGAAGGACACCGCGGGCCGACTGCGCCGTGGGACCCGACGGCGGGATCACCTTCGACCTCGACCTCCGCCGCGGCGAGGACGAGGAGGTGCCCGAACTGCTTCTCCGGCTGCGCGGCGCCAAGGGTCCGGACGGCGACGGCAGGACCTTGCGGCTTTCGCTGAGCCCGCTGCGCGACGGCCGGCTGCGCGCGGTGCTGCCGGGGACCACGGAAGCCGCCGAGGGCCGCTGGGACGTCTACCTGCGGGAGCCGGGCGCGGGCGACGACGGGGCGGTGGCCGTCGAGCCCGGGATCAGGGACCTGCGACTGCTCGTCGACCACGCGCCGGGGGCCGGGCGGATCGCGGTCCGTATCCCGTACCCGACCCTCGACGGCCGGCTCGCCGTGCGCTGCTGGCTGCGCGCACCGCACGCCGAGGCCGGACCGGTGACCTTCGACGGGACCGGGATGACCGTCGAGGGCACGCTGTACGGGACCGGTCTCGGCACCGACGCCCGTGTCGAGGCGCGGCTGCCCGGAGCCGACGGCCGGGTCCTGCGGGTGCCGGTCACCGGGCAGCCGGGCGGCTTCGCCTTCACGCTCCCCCTCGACCGGCTGGCCGGCGGGGCCGTCACCGCGCAGCAGCTGTGGACGCTCTGGCTGATCCCGGGGGCGGAGGGCGAGCCGGCCGGCGGCGTACGGATCTCCCGCATCCTCGACGACATCTGGGACCGCAAGAAGATCTTCGTCTACCCGGGCCGCAGCGCGGGGGAGGGCAATCGGGCCACCCCCTGCTACTCCACCGACAACGACCTCTGCGTACGGCTCGAACCGGAACCGGCGCCTTAGGCCGACCGGCAATTGGGCCTCTCGTCCGGATCAGGCCGGGCTCGCGTGCCCCGGACCCCGCCAGGGGTTGCGGACGCGGGCTGTCCGCAACCCCTGGCAGACTCGCCCCATGTTGGAGACCTCGGCACGACTGCTGCGTCTGCTCTCACTGCTCCAGGCGCACCGCGACTGGTCCGGCGCCGATCTCGCCGATCGGCTCGGAGTCACCCCGCGGACCGTCCGGCGTGACGTCGACAAGCTGCGCGAACTGGGCTACCCGGTCAACGCCAGCCCCGGCACCGGCGGCGGGTATCAGCTCGGCGCCGGTGCCCAGTTGCCGCCACTGCTCCTGGACGACGAGGAGGCCGTCGCCGTCGCGGTCGGCCTGCGCACCGCGGCGGGCAACGGCGTCGAAGGCATCGGAGAGACCTCCGTACGCGCCCTGGCCAAGCTCGAACAGGTGCTGCCGGACCGGCTCCGGCGCCGGGTGAACGCGCTGAACACCTTCACGGTGCCCTTGCTCCGCGGGCCCGGTGCGTCGGTCGCCGACGCGGGTGTCCTGACCGAACTCGCCGGGGCCTGCCGGGACGCCGAACGGCTGCGCTTCGAGTACCGGGACCACTCCGGCTCCGTCTCGCGGCGGACCGTCGAACCCCACCGGCTGGTGTGCACCGAGCGCCGCTGGTATCTCGTCGCCTGGGACCTGGACCGCGCGGACTGGCGTACGTTCCGGGCGGACCGGATCACCCCCACGCCGCCGCACGGACCGAGGTTCGTCCCCCGTGACGCACCCGCCGAGGATCTGGCCGCCTATGTCTCGAAGGGGATCTCGACGGGGGTGTACCCGGCGCAGGCGGTGGTCCGGCTGAAGGCGGGGATCGAGCGCGCGGCCGAGCGGGTCTCGCCCTCGGCCGGGGTGCTGGAGGCGGTCGACGCCGACACCTGCCTGCTGCGCACCGGGGCCGCCACCCTGGACGTGCTGGTCATCCACGTGATGATGCTCGGGATCGACTTCGAGGTGGTCGAACCACCGGCGCTCCAGGACGCGATCAGGGCGGCGAGGGACCGGCTGTCCAGGGTCCTGGAGTGAGCCCTGCCTGCGACAACGCCATACGGGCGGTCGGGGTTGCCCGCTATACCGGTGGCAGTCGACGGCCACCCCCGTGCCCCGGCGCGAATATTGTGACCAGAGGATAAGGCTGCCATAAGGAAGCGTGAATTCCCGGCGACCTGCTCATTTACGCAGGTTATTCGGCGCGGGAATTCCACCCGCTCGACACGGGATATTCCGCTCCGATTACGGGCCTTCCGCGTGATCGTTTTCCGGCTTGTGTGATTACTGTGTGTCCGGTCCCCGGGGTGCGGGTTCGGGTGGCGTGATTCATACGGCGCGCGTGTCGTGATCCTGTGACACAAGCGTGACCGGCAGGGAACGTGGGGATGCCCGGCGGCGGCAGGCGCCCCGGCTTCCGTCGCCGCCCGCGGCCGCCTACGGTGAGGTGCATGGCACCCATACCGACCCCTCCCGCCCAGCCCGACGACGCCCCCGGTGAGTACGTCGGCCTCGCCGCCGACGCCGCCGAACGGCGGGCCCGCAGACATGGCTGGACCACCGTCAGATCCCTGCCGCCGGGCGCCATCATCACCATGGAGTTCCGGAGCGGACGGATCAACTTCGAGGTCGACGACGCCGTCGTCACCCGCTGCTGGCTGGGCTAGGCCTCCCGCGACCCGGGCCGCCCGGCCCCGGACCCCCGGACATGAGCGAAGGCCCCGACTCCGGTCGGGGCCTTCACTCATGTCCGGGAGCGGCTGTGCGTACCGTCCCCGTGATCGCCGGAGCCTCAGCCGCCGGTCACCGGGCGGGCCGGGCTCGTGCCGCCGCGCGGTGTGCGGTCGGCGTGCGGCGGGCGCCGGCTGCCGACCGGGGTGACCGGGGTCCGCTCCGAGCGCACCAGATGCGTCGGATGTGACGAGTACGCGCGCGAGCGGGTGCCCGTGCCGCCCCCGGCCGCCGCGACGACCGGCTCCAGTGCCGGGCTCTGTGCCGGGGCGCCGCCGTCCGGCTGCGGCGGCAGTGTGGTCCTCGGGCCTCCGGCCGCGACGGGCACGGAGGGAACGGGACGGCCGAGGCCCCGCAGGTTGTCGCGCTGGGCGAAGATCCATGCCTCGGCCCGGGTGATCAGCGGCTCGACCCAGGGCAGGCCCAGCATGATCAGCAGCCCCGCGGCCCAGCCCAGCAGGACATCGCTGAGCCAGTGCGTACCGAGATAGACGGTGGTGAGGCCGACGCCGAGCGAGACGATGGCCGACATGGCCGAGAGATAGCGCCGGGCTCGTGGGGTGGTGGCCAGATAGGCGAGGATTCCCCAGGTCACGACCGCGTTCGCGGTGTGGCCGGAGGGGAATATATCGCCGCCGGCGAAGAGTTCGGCGGAGCCGATCTGGGTGGCGTAGTGCGGGCCGAGACGCCCGAGGCCGATCTTGACCGCGCCGACCGTCACATTGAGCAGCAGCAGCGCCGCGCCCAGCGTCAGCAGCGGCCGCAGCGTGTGCTGCCGCCAGGAGCGCCAGCCGAGCCAGCAGGCGACCATGGTGGCGGTGGGCCCGCGCTGGCCGAGCACGATGTAGTAGTCGAGGAAGGCATGAATTCCCGGCCACTGCTGATACGGCCGGAAGAGCATGACCTTCCAGTCCAGGGCCACCAGCCAGGACGAGACCAGCACGGCAATGACGATGGCGAGATAGAACGCCAACGTCCCGCCGAAGAGCGCGATGCGGTGACGGCTCATCCGCGGTGGCTCTATCTTCGGCGGCTCCGGCTCCCGGTCCAGCCGGGCAAAGATGTCGGTACGCACCCAATCGACGTTACAGCGAGTTAGTGCGAGACCAGGTCGATCCGGTCTCTTTGTGATGACGATGTGATGTGGACTATGTCTCAGCAGAGTCTTAATTCCCGATCCGCGTAAGCAACTCGGCGGGCCTTCGCGCTATTGATTTCGCACGCATTTCGGAAGGGTGTTTGGATGCGGGCAGAAAAGCGCAGGAGGTGCCGGTATGAATTTATCCGGGCCCGCCGGGAGGCGGAACGGACGGTGCCGGTCCGGTCACCGGCCGTTTTCGGCACGGGCCCGGCGGGTGCTCCGCGGGGGTGGCCGAGTACCGTCCTGTGCCGGGTGTGCAGGGCGTCCTCGCAGGTCCGGGCGGCGGGTCGGCGTGGCGTACGCCACACCCCGTGGTCCGAACGGGTATGAGGTGGACCACGTGTGGGGGCTCCGAACTCGCGTACGCTGACGGACCACTCGCCCGTCGATGCCGGGCCATGAGGAGCGGCGAACCGCCGCGTCCCCGGTTGGCCCGCCGAGCGCGAGGGACCTTTTGGGAGGTACATGCATGTCCGGGACGACCACAGCCCGACTCCGGCTGCGCTCAGCAGCCGACGGTGCCAATCGATGGGTCGTCCTCGTCGTCCTCTGCCTCAGCCTCCTGCTCGTGGCACTCGACGCGACCGTGCTCCACGTCGCCGTACCCGCCGTCACCGAGGACCTGCGGCCCAGCGCGGTCGGTCTGCTCTGGATCGTCGACGCCTACCCGCTGGTCTGTGCCTCGCTGCTGATTCTCTTCGGCACCCTCGGGGACCGGGTCGGCCGCCGCCGCATCCTGCTGCTCGGCTACGCCCTCTTCGGTGTCGCCTCCGCGATCGCCGCGATGGCCGACAGCCCCGGCGTACTCATCGTGGCGCGTGCCCTGCTCGGGGTGGGCGGCGCGATGATCATGCCGGCGACGCTGTCGATCCTCCGGCAGGTCTTTCCCGACCGGCGCGAACGGGCCGTGGCGATCGGCGTCTGGACCGCGGTCGCCGCCGTGGGCGCCGCCACCGGTCCGGTCATCGGCGGCTTCCTCGTCGAGCACTTCTGGTGGGGCTCGGTCTTCCTGATCAACGTCCCGCTGATGGCGCTGGTCCTGCCGGTCGGACGGCTGCTCCTGCCCGAGTCGCGCGGCAGCCACGACGGCCCGTGGGACGTGCTGGGCGCGCTGATGGCCGCGGCCGGAGTGCTCGGGGTGGTCCTCGGGGTGAAGCGGGCGGGCACCGGTGAGGGAGTGCTGAGCCCGGCCACCCTCGCCCCGCTGCTGATCGGGGCGGTCCTGCTCATCGTGTTCGTGCGCCGTCAGAAGCGGCGTACGCATCCGCTGATCGACATCGGGATGTTCGCCAGGCCCGCCTTCTCCACCGCGGTGGGATGCATCGTCCTCGCCATGCTGGCCCTGGTCGGTCTTGAGCTCATAGCCGTGCAGTACCTCCAGCTCGTCCTCGGCCTGAGCCCGCTCCAGACCGGTCTGCGGCTGCTGCCGCTCACCTTCGCCGCCATGGCCGCGGGCGCCACCGGCTCGTACACCCTGCGCCGCGTCGGTCCGCGCCGGATGGTCGGCTGGGGCTTCGTGCTCACGGCGGTCTCGGTGCTGATCCTGACCGCGATGGGGCAGCACGACCGGCCCGCGCTGCTGACGGCGGCCTTCGTCGCCCTCGGCTTCGGACTCCAGACCACGCTCTTCGGGGCGTACGAATCCATGCTCAGCGAGGCCCCCGCCGACCGCGCGGGCGGGGCGGCGGCGATCGGCGAGACCTCGTACCAGCTGGGCGCGGGCATGGGGATCGCCCTGCTCGGCAGCGTCATGAACGCCGCCTACACCCCCGGGCTCTCGAAGCTTCCCGAAGCGGGTGTCCCGGCCGGGGCCCGCGCGGCCGCCGCCCACTCGCTGGGCGAGGCCTACCAGGTGGCGGACCGGCTGGGCGGTCCGCTGGGCGCGGTGCTGCGCTCCACGGCGCGCCATTCCTTCATCACGGGGCTGCATGTCACGCTGCTGGTCAGCGCCGCGCTGCTGCTGCTCGGGGCGCTGGCCGCGCTGCGGCTGCCGCGGGTGATGGACTGCCCGTCGCCGGCGCTCGACGATCCCGAGCGGACCGACGCGAGCGAGCCGCGCGAACACCGCCCGGCGCACGAGACCCCCGCCCCGGGCCGTGCGCAGCTGCCCCTGCCGCGGCCCGCCCGGCGCCGACCCGCCGAGGCGACCGGCTCTGGACGGGCGGCACACTGAGCCGTAACGTCGGTGCGACGCCATAACTAACACTGCTAGTTTTAGCATCGCGCGAGCCGCCGGAGGCACACTCATGTCCACCACCGAGTCCTCGAAGCTCCCACCGTTCGACCCCGCCGACCCGATCGGCATCGACGACCTGCTCGACGACGAGGACCTCGCGATCCGCGGGGCCGTCCGGGGCTGGGCCGCCGACCGCGTCCTGCCGTACATCGCCGAGTGGTACGAGAGCGGCGAACTGCCCGGCATCCGCGAGCTGGCCCGTGAGCTCGGTTCGCTCGGCGCGCTCGGCATGTCCCTCCAGGGATACGGTTGCGCGGGCGCCACCGCGGTCCAGTACGGACTGGCCTGCCTGGAGCTCGAAGCGGCGGACTCGGGGATCCGCTCCCTGGTCTCCGTACAGGGATCGCTCGCCATGTACGCCATCCACCGCTTCGGCTCCGAGGAGCAGCGCGGGCGCTGGCTGCCGGGCATGGCGGCCGGCGAGATCATCGGCTGCTTCGGCCTCACCGAGCCGGACCACGGCTCCGACCCGGCCGGGATGCGCACCCATGCCAGGCGCGACGGCGGGGACTGGGTGCTCACCGGCCGCAAGATGTGGATCACCAACGGCTCGGTCGCCGGGGTCGCCGTCGTCTGGGCGCAGACCGACGACGGGATCCGCGGATTCGCCGTGCCGACCGACACCCCCGGCTTCTCGGCGCCCGAGATCAAGCACAAGTGGTCCCTGCGCGCCTCGGTGACCAGCGAGCTGGTCCTCGACGAGGTGCGGCTGCCCGCCGATGCCGTGCTCCCGGGCGTCACCGGACTGCGCGGCCCGCTGAGCTGTCTCAGCCATGCCCGCTACGGCATCGTCTGGGGAGCCATGGGTGCGGCCCGTGCCAGCTTCGAGGCGGCCGTGGACTACGCGAGGACCCGGGAACAGTTCGGCCGGCCGATCGGCGGCTTCCAGCTCACCCAGGCCAAGCTCGCGGACATGGCCGTGGAGCTGCACAAGGGCATCCTGCTCGCCCACCATCTGGGCCGGCGGATGGACGCGGGCAGGCTCCGCCCGGAGCAGGTCAGTTTCGGAAAGCTCAACAATGTGCGGGAGGCGATCGACATCTGCCGTACCTCGCGCACGATCCTCGGCGCCAACGGGATCTCGCTGGAGTACCCGGTGATGCGCCACGCGACGAATCTGGAGTCGGTGCTCACCTACGAAGGAACCGTGGAGATGCACCAGCTGGTGCTGGGCAAGGCGCTCACCGGTCTCGACGCGTTCCGGTAGACCGGTCCGGCGAGCGCCCTGCTCAGCTCTGGTTGAAGAAGCCGTCGGTCCGCCGGCCGGCGGCTTCGGTGACCACCTGGGTGTCGGCCGGGGTCAGCAGGAAGACCCGGGTGGCCACGCGCTCGATCGAACCGCGCAGTCCGAAGATCAGCCCGGCGGCGAAGTCCACGACACGCTTCGCGTCCGTGGGGTCCATGGTCGTGAGGTTGACGATCACCGGGACGCCGTCCCGGAAGAGCTCTCCGATGGCCCGCGCGTCCCGGAAACTGTCCGGGGTGACGGTGGCGATCCGGCGGCCCGTCTCCTCGGCGGCCTCCGACGCGACCTGCACCCGGGGGTCGGTCACCCAGCCCTGACCGGCCCCGGTCTGCGGGCCCTCGGCGTACTCGTCGTCGTAGTACCGCTCGTCGTTGTCCTCCACGAGGCCCAGCCAGGCACTCGCCTTGCGCACCGATCCCATGGACGCCTCCTCTCACCGCGGTTCCGTGGTGTTCCGCATCTCTTTCGTGTCCCTATGGTCGTCCATGATGCGGATCGTGCGCCAAGTGGATAGTCGGCGCGCAGGGGATTCGTGACGGTACTGGTGCAGAAGATATGGCGATTCGTCAGGGTTTCTCCCGCATAGGGAGTCTGAAAGAAAGAAAATATGATGCCCCGGGCCGTACGGGTGACATGGGGGACGTACGGGTGAACGGGGTGCTCGATACGATGCACGCCGCGCGGCCGCACGAGCTGGGCGCACAGGTGAACGACTCTCGGGGGATCGTCGTGTTCGGAATAGTCAGGCCCTGCGCCCATCGGTTGTCCGAGGGGCTCAGGACCGAGTGGATGGCCCATCTCTGCGGGCTCTGTCTCGCACTTCGGTCCGATCACGGGCAATTCGCCAGGATCGTAACGAACTATGACGGACTGATTGTTTCTGTTCTGACGGAGGCTCAGGCCGAGCGCACCACCGGATGGCGGCGCACCGCGGGGCCCTGCCCGCTGCGCGCCATGCGGACCGCCCCGGTCGCCCGCGGCGAGGGAGCCAGGCTGGCCGCCGCCGTCTCCCTGGTGCTGGCCTCGGCGAAGGTCCGGGACCACGTCGCGGACGGGGACGGCCTGTTGAGGCGCCGCCCGGTGGCCGCCGCCGCACGCCGGGTCGCCGCGGGCTGGGACCGGGCCGGCGCGCGCACCGGCGCACAGCTCGGCTTCGACACCGCCCTGCTCGTGGACGCCGTCGACCGGCAGACCGGCATCGAGCTGATCGCCGGGCCCGGCACCCCGCTGCTCACGGTCACCGAACCCACCGAGACCGCCACCGCGGCCGCCTTCGCCCACACCGCGGTGCTCGCCGACAAGCCGCAGAACGCGGCACCGCTCGCCGAGGCCGGCCGCCTCTTCGGGCGGCTGGCGCATCTGCTGGATGCCGTGGAGGACCAGGAAGCTGACGCCGCGTCGGGTGCCTGGAACCCGCTCACCGCGACCGGCACCTCGCGCGCCGAGGCGCGACGGCTGTGCGACGACGCGCTGCACGGCGTACGGCTGGCGCTGCGCGACGCGGAGTTCACCGACGGCAAGCTGGCCCATGTGCTGCTGGCGCACGAACTGCGCCAGTCGGTGGACCGGGCCTTCGGCACCACGGCTTGCTCGCACCGGGCGGGCGGCGTGCTCCTGGACGGAACTGGCGGCCCGTCAGCCGTGCGGCCGGCCGGGTCCTTCGGGCCGGTGCCGGGCAATCCGTACGCGCCGAGTCCGGGCGGTCCCGCCGGTCCGCCGCAGCCCCCGCCCGAGCCGCCGCGCGACCGGCGCGGCCTGATCATGGGCTGCCTGGTGTGGGCGGGACTGGCCTGCACCTGCCAGATGTGCTGCGGCACGTTCGACGACCCGTGGAGCCATCAGCGCCGCGACGGACTCTGCAACCAGTGCGACTGCGGCGACGCCTGCGATGCGTGTGACTGCTGCAGCAACTGCGGGGACTGTTGCGATTCATGCGACTGCTGCGACTGCGACTGCAGCTGCTGAGCCGGGCGCCCGCCTCTGTGGCCGCTCCTCGCCTCTGCGGCCGGGCGCCCGCCTTCATGGCCGGGCGCCCGGCCCGGATCACTTGATCTCGGGCGGCGAGATCTGCGAGGTCCTGATCGCCGACGCGCCGATGCCCCACTTCTTCAGGATCCGGTCGTAGGTGCCGTCCGCCTTCAGGCCGTTCACCGCGGCCTGGAAGGCGGGCGCCAGCGGGGTGCCCTTCTTGAAGGCGAAGCCGACGTCGAGGCGCTTGAACTCATTGAGGAAGCGCACGCCCTCCTGCTGCCCCACCGCGTACCGCAGCCCGTTGATGGTGGACATCACCACATCGCTGCGGCCCTGCTGGAGCGAGGCCCAGGTGGCGCCCTGGTCGTTGTACGTCTTCACGTCGTACGGCTTGCGGCCCGCGTCGGTGCACAGGTGCCGGTTCTCCTCCAGGGTCACCTCGAAGGTGGTGCCCGCGCCGGTGCCCACGGTCAGGCCGCAGAGCCGGGTGAGATCGGTGACCTTCTTCAGCTTGCTGTCGTCGCGGACGGCGAAGCCCTGGCCGTCATTGATGTACGTGACGAAGTCGATGGTTCTGCGGCGCTCCTCGGTCACCCCGAAGTTCCCGGTGCCCACGTCGTACTTTCCGCTGCCCAGCGCCGGCAGGATCGCCTCGAAGGAGGCCACCTCGCGGGTGAACCTCAGCCCGAGCTTCCTGGCCACCGCGTCCGCGAAGTCGATGTCCGTGCCGGCCACCGTCCTCCCGTCCGCGAGGTAGGTGGCGCCCGGCGGGTTGCTGACGCTGGCGGCGATGGTCAGGGTCCCGGCGGCGCGGACGTCGGCGGGCAGCAGTTTCGCCGCGGCCTCGTCCTTGCGCACCGACGAGACCACATCGGTCGTCGGCACCTTTCCCCTGGCGGCCCCGTCCCCGGCGGCGCCGGCCGGTGCGGACGCCGGGTCGCCGGACCCGCACGCGGTGAGGGTGAGGGCGGCGACGGTGATCAGCGCGAAGGCAGCGGTGTGCCGGGTTCGGGGCATGGGTGTGGCTCTCCAGAGTCGTCGGCCGTGAGTGGACGCGGCGGGGCAGCACGTGGCGACCCCACGGTCGGGGCGAGGAAGGACGGCGGAGCGAGGGGAGGGGAGAACGGCGTTGTGTGTGAAGGCACGCGGGGAAAAGTGCTCAGGCGCCGGACACGGCGCGAGGCAGAGGCGCGGGGAGACGCAGGGGGTCAGCTCAACAGGAGGAGGACCACACGCGACCGAAGTCGATGTGGGAGCGCTTGACCAGCCACTGCTGCGAATGCATGGCCCAAGTGGAACAGGCATCCGGTGGCCCGTCAACTGAAGTGAGACGTACGGCTCATAGTGTGGACAGGCTTGACAACGCGTGGTGAACAGCGCTTACCTCGGGAGCGGACCGGCGCTGAGGGGCCCGGTCCACGTTGTGTTTCGGCTGAAGGCACGCCCCGTGTTCGATCTCTGCATCCACGGAGCCTTCGCATGTCCGCGCAGACAGATACCCTCCCGCACTCTCCCCCCGCCCCGCTCGGCAAGAGCGACGGAAGCGACCGGCTCCGGATCGTTCCGGTGCGCCGAACAGGCCAGTGGGCGGCGGCCGTCGCAGTCCTCGCGCTGCTCGCCCTGGCGCTGAACTCCGTCATCCGCAACGACGCCTTCCAGTGGGACGTCGTCGCCGAGTACTTCACCACCACCGCGGTCCTGCGCGGCCTCGGCCTCACCCTCTGGCTCACGGCACTGGTCATGGTGCTCGGCTTCGCCCTCGGTACCCTGCTCGCCGTTCTCAGACTCTCCGCCAACCGTGTTCTGCAGGCGGTCAGTTGGGGGTACATCTGGCTGTTCAGGTCCACCCCGATCCTGGTCCAGCTGCTGTTCTGGTTCAACATCGGCGCGCTCTACCCGGAGATCCTCGGCGTCCGTACGGTGAACCTCCTCGGCCCCGTCACGGTCGCCGTCATCGGGCTCACCCTGCACGAGGCCGCCTACGCCGCCGAGGTCGTCCGCGGCGGCATCCTCTCCGTCGAACGCGGACAGATCGAGGCCGCCCAGTCGCTCGGCCTGGGACCCTGGCGCCGGTTTCGCCGGATCGTCCTCCCGCAGGCGATGCGCTCCATCGTCCCGCCCGCCGGGAACATGCTGATCGGCACCCTCAAGGGCACCTCGATCGTCAGCATCATCGCCGTACAGGACCTGCTCTACTCCGTACAGCTCGTCTACCACCGCACCTATCAGGTCATCCCGCTGCTGCTGGTCGCCACCATCTGGTACGCCGTGGTCACCTCGCTGCTCGGCATCGGCCAGCACTACGTCGAGCGGCACTACGCGCGCGGCACGGCGGGTGCCCGATGAGCGGTACGCCGACGCTCGTCGTCATAGGCGCCGGACCGCGCGGCACCGGCCTGATCGAGCGCATCGCCGCCAACGCCCCCGACCTGTACCGGAACCGCCCGCTGGCCATCCAGCTCGTCGACCCGTACCCGCCCGGCGGCGGACGCGTCTGGCGGCACGACCAGTCGCCGCTGCTCTGGATGAACTCCATGGCCGAGGACGTCACGATGTTCACCGACGACACCGTCCGGCAGGAGGGGCCGGTCCGTCCGGGGCCCGCGCTGCACACCTGGGCGGCGGACATCCGGGACGGGCGCGCGACGCTTCCGGACGGGGCGGACGTCGAACCCGAACTCCTCGACGAGATAAAGACGTTGGAGGGCAGCGACTTCCCGAGCAGACGACTGCAGAGCGTCTATCTGCGCTGGGTGTACGAGCAGGCCGTGGCCGCCCTGCCGGAAGGCATCACCGTCCACTGGCACCGGGGCAGCGCCGTCCGTGTCACCGGGCCGCGCGAAGGCCGGCAGCGCGTCTGGCTGGCGGGGCGCGACACACCGCTGCTCGCCGATGCCGTCGCCGTCACCATCGGCCACCTCGACGCCGAACCCGACCCGGAACAGGTCGAGTTGGCCGAATTCGCGGACCGGCACGGACTCGTCCACCTGCCGCCGGACTTCACCGCCGACACCGATCTGACCGCGGTGCCGGCGGGCGAGCCGGTCATCGTACGGGGTTTCGGGCTCGCCTTCGTCGATCTGATGGTGCTGCTCACCGAGGGCCGCGGCGGACGGTACGAGGACGGCGAGTACGTGCCGTCCGGCAGGGAGCCCGTGCTGCACATCGGATCGCGCCGGGGCGTCCCGTACCACTCCAAGATCGGCTATGCCTGGGAGGGCGAACGGCCGCCGCTGCCGCGCTTCCTCGGCCCGGACCGGATCGAGGCGCTGCTGAGGACGGACCGGCCGGTCGACTTCCGGCGCGATGTGTGGCCACATGTCGACAAAGAGCTCGGCCATGCCCACTACCACCGGCTCTTCACCGCCCATCCCGAGCGCACGACGGGCGACTGGGCCGGCTTCGAGGAGAAGTACGCCGCCGCGGACCCGGCAGGACCCGAGCTGGCCACCCTCGTCGCGGCCGCCGTCCCCGACCCCGCGGACCGGCTCGACCTCGAAGCGCTCGACCACCCCCTGGACGGGGCGCGCTACCCCTCGTACGACGCACTGCAGGAAGGACTGCGCGGCTACATCACCGCAGACCTGGAACGCCGCCACGATCCCGCACACAGCCCGGACCTCGCCGTCTTCCTCGGACTGCTGTCCGCCTACGGGCAGTTGATCCGGCTCGGCGACATCGGAGGCTGGTGGCACGGCTTCTTCAGCCATCTCGCCTCCGGCCCGCCCGGACCCCGGCTGCACCAGCTCCTCGCGCTCTCCCGGGCCGGCGTCGTCCGCTTTCTCGGCGCCCGAATGACCGTCGAGGCCGATGAGCGGCGGGGCCTCTTCCTGGCCGGCAGCGCCACCGTGCCGGGGCAGCGGATAGCGGCCCGCACCCTGGTCGAGGCCCGGCTGCCCGACCCCACGCTGGAGCGCACCCGCAGCCCGCTGCTCCAGGAGCTGTACGAGGACGGGGCCGCCGCCACCGCCACCGGGCTGCTCTCGGTCGCCCCCGACAGCGGCCGGATCCTGGACCGCGACGGCAGGCCGCACCCGCGCCGCTTCGCGCTCGGCCCGTTCACCACCGCCCGCGCCGGCGGAGCGTTCACCCGGCCGCGCACCGGCGGCCCGGCCTTCCGGCAGAACGACGCCACCGCCCGTACGGCGCTCACGTTCCTCCGGAACCTCGCCTGTAGCGACGGCTGACCGCGCCCCGGTCCACCCTCCCGGCGCACGGCTCCCCACCCGCCCTCGTACACCGCAGCCCAAGGACCCCTCATGTCCCTCACCAGCGATCCACCCATCGACAGGGCGACCGGACCACGCGTCGCCCCGCCCACCGCCGACGACCACGACGCGCTCACCGTCGTCCCCGTGCGCCACCCCTGGCGCTGGGTCGCCGTCGCCGCCACCGCCGTCGTGCTCGCCCAGTTCCTGCACGGACTGGTCACCAATCCCGGCTGGGAGTGGGACGTCTTCGCCCGGTTCTTCACCGCCGAGACCATCCTCAAGGCCGTCTGGGTCACCCTCCAACTGACCTTGTACGGCACGGTTCTCGGCTTCGCGCTGGGCATCGTGCTCGCCTTCATGCGGCTGTCGGCCAGCCCGTTCCTCGGTGCGGTCGCCTACGCGTACATCTGGGCGTTCCGCTCCATCCCGCTCATCGTCCAGCTGCTCTTCTGGTTCAACCTCGCCTATCTCTACAAGGAGTTGCAGTTCGGCATCCCGTTCGGGCCCGGCTTCTTCTCCTTCGACACGATGAACCTGGTCGGTGCGATGAGCGCGGCCGTACTCGGGCTCGCGCTGCACCAGGCCGCCTACGCGGCGGAGATCGTCCGGGCGGCGTACTGGCGGTGGACGGCGGCCAGTTGGAGGCCGCCGCGGCGCTCGGGATCCCCCGGCACCGGCAGCTGCGGCGGATCGTGCTCCCACAGGCGATGCGCTCCGTCCTGCCGAACGCCGCCAACGAGATCATCTCGCTCTTCAAGGGCACCTCGATCGTCTCCGTGATGGCGATCGGCGAACTCTTCCACCAGGTCCAGGTCGTCTACGGACGCAACGGCAGGGTCGTGCCCCTGCTGATGGTCGCGACGGTCTGGTACATCCTCCTGACCACCGTGCTCTCCGTCCTCCAGCACTACGTCGAACGTCACTACGCCAAGGGGGCCGCGCGATGAGCAGCACCACCGAAGACACCACCCCGACCCCGGACGCCATGGTCGAGATCCGCTCCGTCCACAAGAGCTTCGGCAGTCTCGAAGTGCTGCGCGGCATCGACCTGTCCGTACGCCCCGGAGAGGTCACCGTCGTCCTCGGCCCGTCCGGCTCCGGCAAGTCCACGCTCCTGCGCACCGTCAACCACCTGGAGAAGGTCGACCACGGCTGGATCAGCGTGGACGGCACCCTGGTCGGCTACCGCAGGGACGGCAACAAGCTGTACGAGCTCCGCGAGCGCGAGGTGCTGCGCCAGCGCACCCGGATCGGCTTCGTCTTCCAGAACTTCAATCTCTTCCCGCACCTCACCGTGGTGGAGAACATCATCGAGGCCCCGGTCGCCGCCCTCGGCCGCCCGAAGAAGGAGGCCCTCGCCGCCGCGGAGAAGCTGCTCGCCCGGGTGGGGCTCGCCGACAAGGCGGGGGCCTACCCCAAGCAGCTGTCCGGCGGGCAGCAGCAGCGGGTCGCCATCGCCCGTGCGCTGGCCCTCGAACCGAAGCTGCTGCTCTTCGACGAGCCGACCTCGGCGCTCGACCCCGAGCTGGTCGGTGAAGTCCTCGACGTCATCAAGGATCTGGCGCTCCAGGGCACCACCATGATCGTCGTCACGCACGAGATCGGCTTTGCCCGCGAGGTCGCCGACACCGTCGTCTTCATGGACGGGGGACGGATCGTCGAGCAGGGCGCCCCCGGCGACGTACTCGACCGTCCGAAGCACGGGCGCACCCGCGCCTTCCTGTCCAAGGTCCTGTGATCCCCGCCGTGTTCTCTCCGAGGAGTACGCCCGTGTCCGTCCGCCGTACCCTCTCCGCCGCGCTCGCCACCCTCACCGCCGCGGGACTGCTCACCGCCTGCGGTGCCGGTGACGCCGCGACCGACGAGGTGAAGCCGAAGGGGCAGCGGGGCACCGGTATCAACATCGGCCCCGACCAGCACCGGATCCGGGGCCAGAAGGACGACGCCGTCGCGGCGAAGGTGCCCGAGGCCGTCCGTGAACGGGGCACCCTGCGGCTGGGCGCGAGCGCCGACGCCTCGCCACCGCTCGGCTTCTACGCCACCGATGACAGGACCCGGATCGGCTCCGAGATCGACCTGGCGACCCTGATCGCCGACACGCTCGGCCTGAAGCCGCAGTTCGAGCAGGTCTCCTGGGAGAACCTCTTCGTCGGCCTGGACAGCTCCAAGTTCGACGGCGTGCTCTCCAACGTCACGGTCACCGAGGAGCGCAAGGAGAAGTACGACTTCGCGACCTACCGGCTCGACAACATCGCCTTCGAGGCCAGGAAGGGCTCCGGCTGGAAGGTGAAGGAGCCGAAGGACGTGGCGGGGAGGACGATCGCGGTCTCGTCCGGGACCAACCAGGAGAAGATCCTCGTCGACTGGAGCGAGGAGAACGTCAGGGCCGGGCGCAAGCCGGTCGACATCAAGTACTTCCAGAAGGACACCGACTACTACCTGGCCCTCCGGTCCGGCCGGATCGACGCCTACCTCGGCCCCGGCCCGTCCGCCAACTACCACGTCGCATCGGCCGGCCAGTCCGAGATCGTCGGCACGCTGTCGGGCGCGGGCGACGGGCTCCAGGGCAAGATCGCCGCCACCACGAAGAAGGGCAGCGGCCTGGTCGGGGCGTACGCGGCCGCCATCGACCACATCGTGCGGGACGGCTCGTACGCCGAGGTGCTGAAGCGCTGGGGGCTCACCGACGAGGCCGTCACGAAGTCCGAGATCAACCCGCCCGGCCTGCCCAGGCCCGAGAACTGAGCCCGCGAGAGCGCCCCGAGAGCCGGCGAGAGCCCCGAGAAAGCCTTGAGAGGTATCACCCATGCCTGCCACCGCACCCCTCCACCTGGCCGCCGAGATCGGCGGTCCGCCCCGCTACGACCCCGGGCACTACACCGGTCTCGCCCGGCTCGCCGAGCACGGCGCCCTCGACTTCGTCACGCTCGGCGACTCCTTCGCCAGACCCGGACCCGACGCGCTCGCCGTGCTCTCCCGGGTCGCGCCCGCCACCGGCCGGATCGGCCTGGTGCCCACCGTCACCACCACCCACACCGAGCCGTTCCATGTGTCGTCCGCCGTGGCCACCCTGGACTGGGTGAGCCGCGGCCGGGCGGGCTGGAACATCGATGTGTCGACGACCGGGGCCGAGGCCCGGCTCTTCGGCCGGCGTCCGGCGGCGCCCGCCGACGAGCTGTGGCGCGAGGCCGGTGAGAGCGCCGACGTGGGCGCCCGCCTGTGGGACAGCTGGGAGGACGACGCCGAGATCAGGGACGTCGCCACCGGACGCTTCATCGACCGCGACAAGCTGCACTACGTCGACTTCGAGGGCGCCTCCTTCTCCGTCCGGGGCCCGGCGATCGTGCCCCGGCCCCCGCAGGGGCACCCGGTCACCGTCGTCGACGGGACGAGCGGCCCGGCCCGGGAGACCGCGGCCCGCCACGGAGATGTCGTCCTGGTCCGGGCCACCGCCCCCGAGCAGGCCGCCGCGGCCCGTGCCGATCTGCGCCGGCGCGCGGCGGCGCACGGACGCGACCCCGACACGCTCCGGGTCCTGGTCGCGCTCACCGTCGACCTCGGCGACGCCGAGACCGCCCCGGAACCGGGACTGGAGAGCGGACCACCGCTCGCCGCCGGCGGCTCGTACTACCGGGGCGGTCCGGTGGACCTCGCCGAACTGATCGCCCGGTGGCACCGCGGCGGAGCGGCGGACGGCTTCCACCTCACGCCCATCACCCCCGGGCGCGACCTCGAACGGATCGTCAACGGCACCGTGGCCCTGCTCCAGCACCGCAGCCTGTTCCGCACCTTCTACCCCGGCGGCACCCTGCGCGAGCACCTGGGGCTGGCCCGCCCCGCCAACCGGTACGCCCTCGAAGGAGGACGGGCATGAGCACCGCGACGAGGCAGATGCATCTCGCCACCCACTTCCCGGGCGTCAACAACACCACCGTCTGGGCGGACCCCCGCTCCAGGAGCCAGATCGACTTCTCCTCCTTCGAACACCTCGCCCGCACCGCGGAACGCGGCACGTTCGACTTCTTCTTCCTCGCCGAGGGGCTGCGGCTGCGCGAGCACAACGGCCGCATCCACGATCTGGACGTGGTCGGCCGTCCCGAGTCCCTCACCGTGCTGGCCGCACTGGCGGCCGTCACCGACCGGCTCGGCCTCGCCGCCACCGTCAACGCCACCTTCAACGAGCCGTACGAACTGGCGCGCCGCCTCGCCACCCTCGACCACCTCAGCGACGGCCGGGCCGCCTGGAACGTCGTCACCTCCTCCGACGCCTTCACCGGGGAGAACTTCCGGCGCGGCGGCTACCTCGACAGGGCCGACCGGTACTCCAGGGCCGCCGAGTTCGTCGCCACCGCCCGCGAGCTGTGGGACGCCTGGACCCCCGACGGCACCCCGCGCCCGTTCAGGCACCAGGGGCAGCACTTCGCCATCGAGGGCGAGTTCACCGTCCCGCGCCCCCCGCAGGGCCATCCGGTCGTCATCCAGGCCGGGGACTCCCCGGAGGGCCGCGAGTTCGCCGCGTCGGCCGCCGATGTCATCTTCACCCGGCACGGCACCCTGGAGGCGGGCCGCACCTTCTACGCCGACGTCAAGGCGCGGCTGGCGAAGTACGGCCGGGAACCCGACGAGCTGAAGATCATGCCCGGGGTCACCTTCGTACTCGGCGACAGCGACGCCGAGGCCCAGGAGAGAGCGGCCGAGATCCGCCGCCAACAGGTCTCCCCGCAGACGGCGCTGCTGGCCCTGGAACAGATCTGGGGCCGTGACCTCTCCTCGTACGACCCCGACGGGCCGCTGCCCGACATCGACCCGGACCCCGAATCCTCGCTGGTCCAGGGCCGGGTCAAGCACGGCGACCCCCTCGCCGTCGCGGCGCGCTGGCGTGCGCTGTCCGAGGAGAAGGGGCTGTCCATCCGGCAGACCGTCATCGAGACCACCGGCCGGCAGTCCTTCATCGGCAGCCCGCGGACGGTCGCGGAGCAGCTCACCGAGTTCGTCGCCGCCGATGCCGCCGACGGTTTCATTCTCGTACCGCACCTCACCCCGGGCGGCCTGGACGACTTCGTCGACCGGGTCGTCCCGCTCCTCCGGGAGCGCGGGGTGTTCCGCTCCGAATACACCGGTCCCACGCTGCGGTCGCATCTCGGGCTCGCCGAGCCGGTATGGAAAGGTTGATCGTATGAGTACGGACGCACCGCAGCCGCACGGATTCGAGCAGGCGGCACAGGACTGGAAGCACTGGCACGAGGAGCGCACCGCCACGGTCGCCGGCCCCTACGGGCCGCTCTCCCTCACCGGTACCCACTGGCTCTCCGACTACCCGGAGGGCCGCATCCCCGAGGTACCCGGGCAGTGGCGGGAGGACGGCGACGAGCTGGTGCTCAGCGCCTCCGCCGCGGACGGGCTGACCCTCGACGGCGAGCCCTTCACCGGCCAGGTCCGGCTCAGCGCCGACCGCGGCCCGATCGACGAGTCCCGCGTCGCGCACGGCGAGCGGCGGCTGGTCGTGCTGAGCCGCGAAGGGCTCTGGGCGGTACGGGACTTCGACCCGGACTCCCCGGCGCGGCGCGCCTTCCGGGCCATCGAGGCCACCCCGTACGACGCCCGCTGGGCGCTCCCGGGCACCTTCCGTCCGTACGACAGCGCCCGTACGGTCCGGGTCGAGAACGCCGACGGGGTCGAGCGCGGTCTCGGGCTCGCCGGTGAGATCGCCTTCGAGGTCGACGGCACGGAGCACACGCTGCATGTCGCGGTCGAGCCCGACGGCTCGCTCTGGGCGGTCTTCGCCGATGCCACCAGCGGAAACAGCAGTTACCGCTTCCGGTTCCTGCGGCCCGCGGCGCCCGACGAGGACGGCAGGGTGACGGTCGACCTCAACCGCGCGCTGCTGCCGCCGTGCGCCTTCGCGGACCACTTCATCTGCCCCTTCCCGCCGCCCGGCAACACCCTTTCCGTCGCCGTCGAGGCGGGGGAGCGCAACCGCGTCGACAACTGACGCACCGCCATATTCCGTCGGGACAGCGGCCCAGGCAGCCCATGCGCTGCCTGGGCCGTTCCCGTGCGGTGCGACAGGTTCAGGCCGGCAGGCCCTCTTGCGTCACAAGTTGACGCCTTGAATACTCCCGAGCAGCGCTTGTCAGGAGCACGGCATGTCCGCATCGCGGGCCGATGGCCGTGCCGACGACTGCGCCTCACGGGTCCGACCACCCCACAGGCGGACCCCCGACTTCCCCTCGGGAGGAATGAAAAGTGAGGATCAAGCGCACCACCCCCCTCAGCAGCACCGTGAGACGCACCAGGACCGTCGCCATCGCCGCGGGTCTTGTCGCCGTCGCCGCACTGGCCGTCCCCAGCGCCCAGGCCGACACCCGCACCACCTTCAGTGCCCAGCAGCTCTCCGCCGCGAGCGACGCCGTGCTCGGCGCCGATGTGGCGGGCACCGCGTGGAACATCGACCCGGTGTCCAAGAAGCTCGTGGTCACCGCGGACCGCACGGTCTCGAAGGCCGAGATCGAGCAGATCAAGCAGTCCGCCGGGGCCAACGCCGGCGCCCTGAAGATCGAGCGCACCACGGGGAAGATCAGCAAACTGCTCTCCGGCGGCGACGCGATCTACGCCCCCGGCTGGCGCTGCTCCCTCGGCTTCAATGTCCGCAGCGGCAGCACCTACTACTTCCTGACCGCCGGTCACTGCACCGACGGCAACCCGCCCTGGTACACCAACTCGTCGAACTCGACCAGCATCGGCCCGACGGTCGGCTCCAGCTTCCCGACCAACGACTACGGCCTGGTCCGGTACGACAACGCCTCGGTCTCCCACGAGGGCACCGTCGGCAGCGTCGACATCACCGGCGCGGCCAACGCCACGGTCGGCATGTCCGTCACCCGCCGCGGCTCCACCACCGGCACCCACAGCGGCTCCGTCACGGGCCTCAACGCCACGGTCAACTACGGCAACGGCGACATCGTCTACGGCATGATCAAGACCAACGTCTGCGCGGAGCCCGGCGACTCCGGCGGCCCGCTCTACTCCGGCTCCAACGCGATCGGTCTCACCTCCGGCGGCAGCGGCGACTGCTCCTCCGGTGGCACCACGTACTTCCAGCCGGTCACCGAGGCGCTCAGCGCGTACGGGGTCAGCGTCTACTGACGCACCGGCACCCCCCGGTCCGCCCCTCGAACAAGCGGCCGACCGAGCCAGAGCCCCCGTCCGAATCCCGGGCGGGGGCTCCCGCTCACCCCGCGGCTTTTGAGAGGATGTGGGGCAGGTCGGTCACGCAGGAGCAACGGGGGCGGGTTCTGTGCCAACCGGAGGGGCTCCCTCCGGAACCCCCGGTAGACACCTCAGGGGGTTCCAGGTCCGTGAAACGCATCGGAGTGACCGGTCATCGCACCATCCCGCAGGAGGCCCACGCCCATGTGCTCGCAGGGTTACGGGCGGCGCTCGGCGGCCTCGAAGGCTCCTTGGAGGCCCTCTCCAGCCTGGCGGTGGGAGCGGACCAGCTCTTCGCCGACCTCGCCCTGGCCCACGGCGCGGACCTGACCGTGGTCATCCCGAGCGGCGACTACGAATCCTGCTTCGCCGACGCGGCCGAACTCGCCCGCTACCGGGCCCTCAAGGGCCGGGCGGCCCGGGAGGTCCGGCTGGGCTACCCGCACTCCACCGACGAGGCGTACTACGCGGCGGGCGCGTACATCGCCGACCACTGCGACCGGCTGCTCGCGGTGTGGGACGGCCGGCCGGCCCGCGGCCTCGGCGGCACGGGCGACATCGTGACGTACGCCCGGAGCCTGGGCCGCCCGGTCACGGTGATCTGGCGCGAGGGCGTGGAGCGCACCTGACCGCCCGCCGCCGGGCGGTGGCTCACATCTGGTGCCGGGCCAGCCAGTCGGTGTGCTGCGGGGAGACGATGCGCTCGGTCTCGAACACCGCCCCCGGCCACTGACGCTCGGTCAGCGTGGTCTCCATCGCCACCTGCATCGCCTCCAGGTCCTGCTCCACCAGCGAGTGGGCCGAGATCAGCGGGTGGTGCCGGCGCATCTCGCTCCACGCCAGACAGGCGGCCGCCGCTGCCGACAGCACCCCCGTCAGGGCGAAGGACTGGGTGACGGAGAACATCCTCAGCACGGCGAACACCAGGGCCAGCGCGGTCAGCGCGGCAATGGTGGTCGACCAGACCAGGGTGGCCCGGCGGGAGACCTCCTGGCGCCTGCGGTACCAACTTCTCTGCTCTATCAGCCGGTCCCGTACATACGTCTCCTTGCGTACGGTGAACGCCTTCTCCCGCAACTCGCGCATCGAGCCGGTGATCAGCCCGCCCGAATCCGCCGTCAGGTCGCGGGGGTCGGCCCACCCCACTTTGCGGAGTTCCTGAAGACCCTCTTCGAGGCGATTGGCGAACACCGCCTCCGGGTGATGGGTACTGGTGTCGAACGGTGATCCGTGTACCGAGTAACGCCAGCACATCGACTTGATGAACTCCGCCGCCGAGCGGTTGAGTTGCCAATGCGACTTTGCTTTGCGCCGGGCGGAGAGGTACGTCGTGATCAGGACGCCCAGGTAGGCCAACACGCCGACCGCGTCGGCGAGTTGAAACGTGTCAGCCACCTCGACGTGCCAGGGGAGTGCGGCCGGCAGGGCCCCGGTGACCAGGAGGATCAGTTGAATGCGGGTGGTGTTCACCGCCTCCCGCTGCCTCGCGACGGCTATCCCGTCCGTGTGGTGAAAGAGCGCCGGAAGATCGGCGTTCCTGAAGACCATGCTCTGGAGCGGCCCTGGAAGCGCCGTCATGTTCACTCCCGTCTGCGGACGTAGGCATGCTCGTTCGGTGACTTGAATGGGGGCACGAGCGTAGAGGTGCGCCATTGGGCGCGGCAATGGACCTGGGGCGTCAGTGGTGCTTTTCGGTCCCCGGCGAGGCCCCCTCGTGCGATCCGGGGCAGTGTGGCAATGTGGTCCAACAGGCCTTGTGAATGGGCGTGTTGATGTCCGGTGCGTGTTTCGCGACTATCTGACGGAGAGTCAGGGATGAGTGAGGGATACGGCGTGAACGTGGATCCGCTGTCCGACGCTCAGCGTCGGGTCCGCCGAAGCCCTCTGCTGTTCACCGCGCCGCTCGCGCTCCTCGGCCTGCTGACCGCACTGCTCGTCTGGGAAGCGGTCCGGGTCAACGTGTCGACCGAGGCGCAGGCCGAGTGGCCGTGGCGTCTGCAGCTGATCGATGGGCAGGTGCTGGGAAGTCTGCTGGCGGTCTCGCTGGGGGCCGTACTGGCACGCGCGCAGTACGCCCGCACGGTCAGGCCGTACCTGGGCTGGCGGGCTGCCTGGACGAAGGGCCTGCTGACCGCCCAGGCGTCTGCGTGGCGCGTCGGAATACTCAACGGCGGCCAGCACATGGCCGTGATCGAATCATGGGACATCGGGGTGGTCACGCAGGGTGCGGACGACTCCGCCGACGCGCGGTGGAGCAGCGTGTCGGACGCCGTGGCCCAGTTGACCGAGGCCGGATTCGTCGTCGGGGAGGACTTCCGGCTCATCGAGTTCGGCACCGGATTCCCTCTGATGGGAGCCGTAGGAGGTCATGACACGGTGCTGGTGGGCGCGTTCTCCGAATCCTTTGCCCAGCAGGTCCAGTCGCTCTATGTCCGTGTGAGGGTCACGGATGTCGTGGGCGACACCCATGAGCGGACCATGGACTGCCTGAAGGGCGTATGGACCGACAAGGTCGCTCCGGTGGCCGAGTGACGCCCGCCGGGACGTGGGCCGCCCGTGCTGCCGCGGGGCGGCACGGGCGGGCCCGGGTCGGCCCCCAATGACCTGCCCCACCTGCGTTTCCCCCGACTTGCGTGGCGTGATGAGGTCTGTTCGAGCGGGAAGAGCAAGTCCCGTACTGCATCGGGACGAAGAAAGGATCACTGCGGTGCGTGAGCCGGGACAGGGAGGTAAAGTCGTGCCGCCGGGAACTGTGGTCGTACAGAAACTGGCTGCTTTTCTCCATGATCCGGAAAACTCCCCTCAAGGACGGCCATGAAGATCTCTGAATCCCCTCGCCCCTTCGCTGTTGCGAAGAAGGAATCGGTGCCGCTCTCCAAGATCGACACCCGCACCGCAGAAGCCACCAGGAAGCTTGGCCGGGTATTTTCCGCCTCGGCCGATCGCCACAGCCTGGCGTCGACCTTCAGTTCCGCGCTCTGATTCGCGTTGCATGCTGGCTAGACTGAGGGAATGACAGGACCCCTGGTCCCATTCCGCGAAATTGTGCTCAAAGTGCACAGCAGGTGCGATCTCGCCTGTGATCATTGCTACGTCTACGAACATGCGGATCAGAGCTGGCGTACCCGCCCAAAAGCAATCTCTGACGACGTCATCTTCCGGACAGCTCAGCGCCTGGCCGAGCATGCCACAGCGCATGCGTTGCCCTCCGTGTCAGTGATCCTGCACGGAGGGGAGCCCCTACTGGCGGGCCCCGCCCGGCTGCGGCGCGTCTGCGAAGAGCTCACCTCCGCCTTCGAGGGCGTCGCGGAGCTCGACCTCCGTATCCACACCAACGGAGTCCAGCTCAGCCCGCGTTATCTCGACCTCTTCGACGAGTTCGGCGTCAGGGTCGGCATCTCCCTCGACGGTGACCGGGTCGCCAACGACCGACACCGCCGCTACGCCGACGGGCGCAGCAGCCACGCCTTGGTCCTCAAGGCCGTCGAGCTGCTCCGGCAGGAGCGATACCGCCATCTCTACCTCGGGCTCCTGTGCACCGTCGACATCGCGAACGACCCGCGCGCGGTTCTCGACGCGCTCGCCGAGCTCGATCCGCCACTCATCGACTTCCTGCTCCCGCACGCCACCTGGGACGATCCGCCGCCCCGTCCGGACGATTCCCCCACCGCCTACGCCGACTGGCTTCTCGCGGTCTTCGACCACTGGCAGGAGCGGGGGCGCCCGGTGCCGGTGCGGTTGTTCTCCTCGGTGCTGTCCACGCTGAGCGGCGGCCCCAGCCTCACGGAGTCCCTGGGGCTCGCCCCCACGGACCTCGTCGTCGTCGAGACCGACGGCCAGCTGGAGCAGGTCGACTCGCTCAAGAGCGCCTACGAAGGCGCGGCGGCCACCGGATTCGATGTCTTCACCCATGCCTTCGACGAGGTCGCGGCCCACCCCGGGGTACGGGCCCGCCAGCTCGGGCTGGCCGGCGTCAGCGAGACCTGCCGGGAATGTCCCGTCGTCCGTTCGTGCGGAGGCGGCCTGTACACGCACCGGTACAGCTCCACGGGACCGTCCGACGCATTCGACAACCCGTCCGTGTACTGCGCCGATCTGGCTGCCCTGGTGCGCGGCGTCGAGGCGCGTACGGCGGCGGCCCTCGTCGCTCCTGCGGTGACCGAGCCCGTCGAACTGGTCGCCGCCCAACAAGACCTCACCCGCACGTTGCTCGCCCTGCTCAACGTCGACATCGGACAGCACGGCGGCGAGCAGTGGGAGGCAGCCTGGGAGCTGGCCGCCGGCATCGAGGCGTCCGAACAGGGGGCCCGCGGCCTGAACGAGGTGCTGGCGCACCCGTACACGCGCACCTGGCTGCTGGACGCGATGGAACTGGTCCACGAGCGGCCCGGGGCCATGCAGGTGACGCGCAGGATGTCGGCGTACCTCGCGGCCGCCGTCGCACGGACCGGCCTGGATCTGTTGGTACGGATGCCGTTCTCGGGTGGCCGGATCCTCCTCCCCGGCCTCGGTGAGTTGCGGATCGCGGACGAGGGGGAGGGCGGCACGGCGCTCTTGCGTGCCACCGAGGACGGCTTCCTCGTCCGGCGGGAAGGCGGCGACGCGGCCGAGCGCCGCATCGTACGGCCGGAGGTGGCCGGTCCCGGCTGGCGGCCGCTGCGCCGGATCCCGACACCCGGTTCGGCAGCCGGCTTCGTGCTCGACGACCTCGACCCGTACCGCGACTGCTTCTCCCTGCCCGCCGCGGGAGCGCTCGACGAGCGGGCCGCCGCCGGCCTGGCGGCCAGGATCGGCGAGGCGTGGACGCTCATCGAGACGAAGGCTCCCGGGCGCACCGCGGAGATGGCCGGCCGTCTCACCACCCTCACCCCGCTGACCGGCCTGGCCCCGGCGGAGCCCGCCGTGGGGCGGCACGGATACGGCGCGCTGGGGATCGCCTCGGACGGAAGTTCCGAGGAACTGGCGTTCGCGCTGCTGCGCGGTTTCCGGCGGGCCGAATTGCGGGCGCTTCGGGATGTCACGGATCTTTACGCGGCGGACGGCTCCTGGGAACATCGGATTCCCTGGCAGGAACAACCAGTTCCGTTTTCCCGGTTGCTGGCCGACACCTATGAACGGATGGCGTTGGGGGCTTTCGACCCGCGCTACCTGGAGGGCGTACCGCAGGCCCTCGACACTCTTGAAGGCGCCGCCGAACTGACCATCGATGGGAAACGGTTGCTGGACCGGATGCGAAAAGAGATCTGAGGATCGCATTCCGGGTCGGCCGGGCCGTCCGTACGCACAGGACAACGGGGAGGAACAGGCGCAGACCCGATTCGATCAAGGAATGATCGAAGGAACCTGGGAACGTATGACTGAAAAATGGCGTTGAATGACCGAACGCCATGGGGGTGGAGCAACGTCCGCTCCGGAATGATGAATTCGCTCGCATTCACTATCACTCCTCGGGTGCGGGTGCTCACACAGGACGGGGGTCGTGTGCACGCAACAACGCAGCAGCGAGCGGCGGACCATCGGCCGTACTTTTTCTTGAGTTATGCGCATACACCGGGGTACGGCGGTGGAACGGACCCCGACATGTGGGTCGAGCGGCTCTTCCGGGATCTCTGCGGCCATGTGATGGCCCTGACCGATCTCCCCGCGGGTGCCCCCGCGGGGTTCGTCGACCGCGAGATACGCTCCGGCGAAGGCTGGTCGGAACGGCTCGGTGAGGCGCTCGCCACCTGCCGGGTGTTTGTTCCGCTGTTTTCGCCGCGTTACTTCGCAAGCGAGATGTGCGGCAAGGAGTGGTACGCCTTCGCCCAGCGCGCCATCCATCACCGGGCCCGTTCCAACCAGAGCGCCGAGGCGATCGTCCCGGCGCTCTGGGTACCCGTACCACCGAGCCAGCTTCCGGGACCAGCCGAGCGATTACAGTTCAACCACCGTGACTTCGGCGACCGTTATGTCAGTGACGGGCTCTACGGGCTGATCAAACTCAAGCTCTTCGAGGAAGAGTACGAGCGCGCGGTGTACGAACTCGCCAAGCGCATCGTCACAGTCGCCGACACCATAAGGCTCGGCACCGGCCGCCCCGTCGACTACCGGCTGGCTCCCAGCGCTTTCGGCCCGCCGGACAGCGGAGTGGGCGGACCGCGTCCCATGCAGGTGACCATCGCCGCCCCCACACGGCACGACCTGCCCGAGGGGCGCAACGCCGACTACTACGGCGACAATCCGCAGGACTGGAACCCCTACCACCCGGCCGCCGCCCGCCCCCTGGCCTATGTCGCCCAGGACCTGGTGCGCTCCCTCAACTACCAGGTCACCGTCTCCTCCTTCGACGAGGAGTCCGGGCACCCGGAGGGTAAACAGCCTCCCAGCAGACCGGAGATCCTGCTCGTCGACCGCTGGGCCCTGCAGGACGAGGAGCGGGGGAGGAGGGGTGGGGCGCTCGGCGACACAAAACACCCCCCCCGTGCGAAAGGCGGGCCTTGTAAACCCCGAGAGCCCACAAAAAAAACATCCCCCAACCAACCTCACCCACAACACACCCAAACCC
>NZ_JBHWIY010000005.1:69059-73586 GCF_042731715.1 Streptomyces sp. NPDC059832
CCTCTTTAGAGGAGGGGTCGGGGAACACGGGGGGAAAAAATCCCCCAAGCAGACGGGAGGCTTTGTTTTTCGACTGTGGGGCCCGGAAGGAGGAGGGGGGGGGAGGGTGGTTTCCCTCTTTCGACGCCGAGAATCGCCCCTGGGTGACGATGGTCGTGCCGTGGAACCGCGAGGACTCCGAAAGCAGGGCCTTCGAAGCCGAGTTGACCGAGAAACTCGAACAGACCATGCCGGCCAAGATGCGTCAGGGGCGGGCCTACTGCCGCGTCGCAGCCAGAGGCGTACCCAGCATGGACGCCTTCGGGAGGATCCTGCCGCAGGTGGTCGAAGTGGCGGCCCAGCAGTACTTGAGACATGCGGCGGTCTACCCGCCCGCCACCGGCGGCGGACACACCGAACGGACACGGTTGATGGGGCCGATGGCGCAGATGAACGACACCCCCGAGACACACGACCCTGCGACGGATGCGGAGGACACGGATGACGGCCAGTCGTGACGGGCGCATCGTCACCTTCTACTCGTACAAGGGCGGCACCGGGCGCACCATGGCCCTGGCCAACACCGCCTGGATACTCGCCGCCAACGGAAAACGGGTACTGGCCGTCGACTGGGACCTGGAGGCGCCGGGGCTCCACCGCTTCTTCCACCCGTTCCTCGACCCCTCGACACTCGGTGCCACCACCGGCGTCATCGATCTGATCACCGAGTACGCGTGGGCCGCGACCAGCCCCGTCCAGCGCGCCGACGACTGGCACCGCGACTACGCGCGTATCCAGCCGCACGCCGTCTCCCTCACCCCCGAGGCACTCGGCTGGGAGTTCCCGCAGGGCGGCACGCTCGACTTCGTCTCCGCCGGGCGGCAGAACCGCGAATACTCCGCGACCGTCTCCACCTTCGACTGGGACAACTTCTACGACCGGCTCGGCGGCGGCCACTTCTTCGACGCCCTGCGCGACGACATGAAGGCCAACTACGACTACGTCCTCATCGACAGCCGGACCGGCCTCAGCGACATCGCCGACATCTGCACCGTCCACCTCCCCGACGTCCTCGTCGACTGCTTCACGCTCAGCGACCAGTCCATCGACGGCGCCGCCTCCGTGGCCCGGCAGATCTCCGAGCGCTACACCGGCCGCCCCATCTCCATCTTCCCCGTCCCGATGCGCATCGACGAGGGCGAGAAGGAGAAGGCGGATGCCGGACGGGCGCTGGCCCGGCTGAAGTTCGACCGGCTGCCGCGCGACCTGTCCGGGGACGAACTCACCGCCTACTGGGGCGCGGTGGAGATTCCGTACCGCCCCTACTACGCCTACGAGGAGACCCTCGCGACCTTCGGCGACGAGGCGGGCCTCACCAACTCCCTGCTCTCCGCCTTCGAACGGCTCACCTCCGTCATCACCGACCAGCAGATCACCTCGATGCCGCAGGTCGGCGAAGAGGTACGGCTGCGCATCCGCGACGCGTTCACCAGGCGCAGGCCCGCGCTGCCGGCCGATCTCTTCCTCAGCTATGTGGCGGAGAACCGGATGTGGGCCGACTGGATCGAATCCGTGCTCACCCGGGCCGGATTCCGCGTCGTACCGCGCGATGTGTCCGCCGGGCGGGAGACCGCCGAGCCGTCGGAGATCACCACCGAGAACGCGACCCGCACCGTGGTGCTGCTCTCCAGCGCCTACCTCAAGTCGCAGCGCGCGGTGAACCTCTGGGACCGGGCCGTCGCGGAGGACCCCGGCGGCGGCCGGCGCCATCTGCTGCCGCTCAGGGTCGGTGACGTACGGCTGTCCGCGCCCTACATCGACCGCAACCCCGTCGACCTCTTCCGGCTCGACGAGGTGCACGCCACCGCCGCCCTGCTGCGCGCCCTGGACCGGCCCGTACAGCTCACCGACGCCGTGTCACCGGGACCGCGCTTTCCGGGCACCGTCCCCAGGATCTGGAACGCTCCGCCGCGCAACCCCGGTTTCACCGGCCGCTCCCTGGTCCTGGAACGGATGCGCGACCAGCTCGGCGGCGGCATGGCCGTCGTGCTGCCGCAGCCGCAGACCCTGTACGGACTCGGCGGCGTCGGCAAGACCCAGGTCGCCCTGGAGTACGTGCACCGCTTCATGGCCGACTACGACCTGGTCTGGTGGATATCGTCCGAGCAGACCGACGACGTGGTGGCCGCGCTCGCCGAGCTCGCGGTCCGGCTCGGCGCCCAGGGCGGCGACGACATGGCGGCGGCCTCCCAGGAGGCCGTGGACCTGCTGCGGCGCGGTGTGCCCTCGGACCGCTGGCTGCTGGTCTTCGACAACGCCGACGATCCCGAACGGCTCCGGCGCTACTTCCCGCAGGGCGGTTCCGGCCACATCCTGGTCACCTCGCGGAACCAGGCCTGGTCCCAGCACGGCGACGCCCTGCCCGTCGACGTCTTCCTGCGCGAGGAGTCCATCGAACACCTTCAGCGCCGGGCCCCGGGGCTGAGCGACGAGGACGCAGCCCAGGTGGCCACCGCGGTCGGTGACCTGCCGCTGGCCGTCGAACAGGCGGCGGCCTGGATCGCGGAGACCGCCACCCCGATCGACACCTATCTGGAACAACTGGCCCGGCAGGCCCCGGAGGTCCTGGCGCTCAACCAGCCGGCCGGATACCCGGAGCCGGTCGCCGCGACCTGGAACATCTCCATCCAACGGCTGAAGGAGCGCTCGCCCGCCGCGGTGCGGCTGCTCCAGCTCTGCGCCTTCTTCGCCCCCGAGCCGATCTCCGGGAACCTCCTGTACAGCAAGGAGATGATCGACGCGCTGAAGCCGTACGACGCCTCGCTCCAGGAGAAGCTGGTGCTGGGCCGGGTCATCCGGGAGATCGGCCGGTTCGCCCTCGCCAAGGTCGACCAGGTCTCCAACTCCATCCAGGTGCACCGGCTCGTCCAGGCCGTCATCCGGGCGCAGCTCAGCGAGGAGGAGCAGCGGGACGCCCGGCACGCCGTCCACCGCATCCTGGCGGGCGCCCGGCCCGACGACGAGAACGAGCCGATCGACAACCCTGCGAGCTGGTCGCAGTTCGCCACGATCTGGCCGCACCTCGGTCCGTCCGATGCCCGCAACTGCAAGGAGCCCGAGGCCCGCAGGCTGCTGATCGACCGGGTTCGTTATCTCTGGAAGCGAGGTGACTTCAGGACCGCCGCCGCTCTCGGTGAGGAGCTGCGTGCCCTCTGGAAGGAGACGCTGGGGGAGCGGGACATCCAGTACCTCTACCTCTGTTTCCACCTCGCCAACGTCTACCGTTCGCGCGGCCGTTATGTGGAGGCGAGGGAGCTCGACGAGATCACCCTGACGATGCAGCAGGAGGTCCTGGGACCGGAGCACCCGCACACGTACATGAGCACCAGCAGCCTGGCGACCGACCTCGGCACGCTGGGTGAGTACACCAGGGCGATCGAGCTGGCGACGGAGGCGACCGACGGGTTCAACCAGATCTTCCACGATTCGCATCCGAGGACCCTGGCGGCGGCCAACAACCTGGCGTTCACCCTGCGGTCCATCGGGCAGTACGCCAAGGCCAGGGAGATCGACCAGGACGTCTTCGACAAGCGGGTCGAGGTGCTCGGCGCGGAGCACCCGTACAGCCTCTCCTCGGCCATGAACCTGGCCCGCGACCTGCGTGACGTCGGGCGGTACGAGGACGCGGTCGGCATCCTCAGCCGCACGTACGACAGCTACAAGGCAACACTCGGCCGGGCCTTCCCGGGCACGCTGAGCGCGGCGAAGAGCCTCGCGGTGTCGCTGCGCCGGGCGGGCAGGCTGGAGGACGCCCGCAGGCTCACGGTGGCCACCCGTGCCAGGTACCGGGCCAAGTACACAGCCGCCAACCCGGAGTCGCTGGCCTGTGACCTCAACATGGCGGCGGACCTGTACGCGGCGGGCGAGACCACCGAGGCCAGGAACACCGCGCAGGAGGTCGTCGACCAGTACATGAAGGTGCCGGGGGAAAAACACCCGTACACCCTGGCCGCCCTGAACAACCTCGGCGTCTACCAGTTGGGGGCCGGCGAGGTGGAGGAGTCGGAACGGGTACTGACCCGGGTGGTCGCTTCGATGCGCGAGGTGTACGGGCCGGAGCACCCCAACACCCTGTTCTGTGTGATGAATCTGGCCAACGCGACGGCTGAGACGGGCAATCTCGACATCGTGCTGGAAACCGAACGGAAGGTGGCTGGACAGCTCAGGCGCGTTCTCGGGGCACACCACCCGGAGACGCTGGCCATGATGTCGAACATGGCGGTCACCCTCGACGCGATGGGGCGTAAGGACGAGGCGATGCGGCTGCGGGCGGAAACGGCCGAGGAACTGTCCCGGCAGCTCGGCGAGGACCATCCGATGAGCCGGATCGCCCGGGACGAGCGCCGGTTCGAGCGTGAACTGGAACCGATGGCGGTATGAGCCCGGGGAGGGGGTGGGGGGGGGGTGGGGGGCCCCCGCTCCCCCCCCCCCTTTTTCTCTCGGGGGGGGGGTTCCCCACACACTCCAGATGCCTTGGCACACGGGTCA
>NZ_JBHWIY010000005.1:73596-91449 GCF_042731715.1 Streptomyces sp. NPDC059832
AGGGGGATCGAAAGGGAAGATTATGGTGGAGAGGGGGGGGGAAATGGGAGGAGGGCGCCTCCGGGGGACCCCCTCCCCCCCCCCCGCCCCCCCCCCGGTCCGCCCGCCCGTTGCTCAGCGGGCGGGCGGGTCCAACAGCCAGTTCAGGATCCTGGGCAGCGCGTGCAGGGCGTCGAAGTGCGCTGCCGCCGGTTCCACCACGACGGTGGAGTTCGGGATGCGTTCGGCCAGCCAGCGGGAGTGGCCCACCGGCGAGAACACGTCCTTCTCGCCGTGCCACAGCATCACCGGACCCGTGATGTCCGCGGGGTCGAACCCCCACGGATTGCTGAACGCGAGCGCGTCGTCGATCCAGCCCCAGGCGGAAGTGCGCAGCCCCTCACGGTAGTTGCGCAGCAGCATGGTGCGGACCCCGGCGTCGTTGACCACCAGCCGGTCGGATTCGGTCAGCTCCTGGCGCAGATCGTCGATGAGCCGGACCGGGTTCTTCCTGATCACCGCGGACCGTGAGATGAACGATTCCGCGAGCCCGTCCGGATCGGCCGCCGCGGTGGAGTACGCCAGCACGTTGGAGGCGGCCATCCCGTCGAACCAGTCGAGACCGTCGGCCCCCCACGGGGCCAGCCCGACCAGCGCGGCGGTACGGGTCACCCGCTCCGGCATCAGCGCCGCGCAGGCCAGGGCGTGCGGGGCGCCACCGGACCGGCCCACCACGGCGAACCGATCGAGACCGAGATGGTCCGCGATGGCCCGTACGTCCTGGACGGCATCGGCGACGCAGCGGCCCGGCAGCCGGTCGGATTCGCCGTAGCCCGGCCGGTCGTAGGTGATCAGCTGGGTCTTGCGCTGGTAGAGGACCATGCCGCGCGGAGCCGGACCGAGCCTGCTGCCGGGCATCCCGTGCAGCAGGAAGACCGGTCTGCCACGGGGATCCCCGAGACGCTCCACCACCAGATGCCGCCCGTCGTCCGCGCGCACCCGACTACGCACTTGGCGCCTCCTCCGCAAGGTGCGGGCACCGCGTGCCCGTCTTTTCCTGCCCGATTCGATGATGGCTCATCAGAGCCCTTACCGGGATGGTGCGTTGGGAAACCGCATGAGGTGTTCGGGGGCGTGCTCGTCATTCCGTCCGGTGCCGGGCCGACGGCGCTACTGTCGCGGGATCTCGACCTCGGCGCGGAGCGCTCGCATGATCGGGGCGACATCGGCGGCGGTGAAGCCGAGTTTGGTGCCGGTGCCGTCGGCCTTGGTGATGAGGGTGACGCCGGCGGCGGTGGTCGGAGTGAACCAGGAGCAGGTGGAGACCGCTGTGGCGAGCATGTCGGTCTGGAGGAGGACGGTGTTGCAGATCGCCCGGCCGCCGTGCGGGCCTGGCTCGGCGTCGATGGCGCTGATGGTGGTCCGGTCGCCGGCGCCGTCGTCGTGGACCGCCGGGAGCTGGTTGAGGATGTCGTGCAGGTGGTCGGGCTCGAAGCCGTTGCCGGTGACCCCCGTGTAGAAGATCCACGCGCCGTCCGCCCGGTCGTCGTAATAGGCGCGTACCGGTGTGCCGGACACGTCGAGACGCGCGGCGTTCTTCCGGGTGTCGTCGTTGAACCTCCGCACCATGTCCGCCGGTGGCTGACCCTGCGGATAGCCGGCCGCGACCTGCGGGGCACTGAGCGCCCACGAGCTGCTGCTGTTCCCGCTGCTCCCGCTGCTCCCGCTGTTCCCGCTGTTCCTGCTGCTCCCGCTGCTCCCGCTTTTCCCGTTGGTGCCGCCGTCGGAGGGTCCGCTCCGGGCAGTGGTTGCGGCAGGGCCGTTGGACGAGTCGGCGGAAGGGCCGCAGGCCGACACCAGGGGCAGTCCCAGCAGGGCGCAGACCACGGTCAGCGCGACAGTGGGCCGACCGGGACGCGGGGCGGACGACACTCGGACGCGCTTGGGAACGGAACTGGCCATGTGCGGCCTCCTTGTGAACGGGACATGACCGGGCTTCGGGCATGCCTGTGCCAGGGCGGGTGCCGGCCGAAGCCCTCGGGATATCGGTGAGTCTCGCAGCTGTACGGCCGCGAGGCAGCCCCGTTGCACAGCGGTGCTTAACCCCCCTCGACAGAGGGACTGGCGGTGCGTCGGTACAGTCCGTGGCACATCCCCTGACACGAGGAGGGCGGCGCGCATGGACCTCGACCCCAGGCGCCTGCTGGTCCTGAGCGTGATCGCGCGGAGCGGCGGCCTCGCTCCGGCGGCACGCGTGCTCGGCCATACGCGGTCGGCGGTTTCGCAGCAACTGGCAAGCCTGGAACGAGAAGTGGGCCTGCCGCTGGTCGATCGTTCGGGCCCACGGCTGGAACTCACCGCGGCCGGCCGGATGCTCGCCGCCACCGGGGACCGCATCGGTCAGGAGCTCGCCGCCGCGGCACAGGAGTTGGGCTCCGTGAACCAGCAGGCCGTCCAGGGTCCGGTGGCGATCGGGGCCACGTCGTGGGTGCTTGCCCGGATCGCGGTCCGGGCGCTGCGGCTGCTGGCCAGGTCGCATCCGCGGGTCGAACCGAGGTTCGTCGAGGCCGGGCTGCCGGACGGCCTGCGGCAGCTGCGGCTGGGCGAGCTGGACGTCCTGGTCGTCACCGACGACCGGGACACCGCGCTGCCGCTGCCGCCCTCGGTGCGGGCGCAGGTGCTGAGCGAGGACTACTACCGCGTGGTCGTTCCGGCCACCTGGGACGTGCCGACCGCCGCCGCCGGACTCTCCGGCCGCCCGTGGATCAGCGCCCCCGCGCACTCCGCTCGTGGCCGTGCCTTCGCCCGGTTCGCGAGCGTCCACGGGGTCGTGCCGTCGGTCGAGCACCTGGCCGACCACATGATCGCCGTCCAGACGCTGCTGGCCGGGCAGCTCGGGGCCGCGGTCCTGCCGGCGCATTTCGCGGCCCAGTTGGAGCAGGTGACGGTGACGACGCTGCCCGTCACCGGCAGCCAGATCACACGGACGCTCTACCGCACCGGCCACGGCGGCCCCGCCGCGGCCGCCCGGGTGGTGGCCGACGCCTTGCAGCAGGCGGCCCGTGACCACGCCGAGGCGGCGACCGTCGCCGGACACACGAGGGGCGACATCATCGTCCGTACGCTGCACGATCCCACCGAGGTGCCGCCGCCCTCGCCCTCTCGCCGCACGCCGGGCAGGCCGTAGGCGTATTGCCCTGCGAGGGCGAGGGCGTGTCCGCCAACCGCGCGCGAGCCCGACGAGCGTTGCCCACTCGCCCTGACCGACCCGCAGCACCGGTCCGGCGCCCCGCGGCCTTCGAGTCCCGTACGGCACCCGTACCGGACCCGTACGACCGGTCGGTGGCGTCGGCCGCGGGTTCACCGCCTCCCGGGATCCGCGCCGATGACGACCGTTCGCGCCCACTCGGGAGGGGAGCCCGGGACGTAGTGGGGATCGTCGTCCTCGTCCCACGACCGGGGGAACAGGCCCACCACCGTCCGGCACGGCGGCTGTGTGCTCGGCCAGGGGGTCTGGCCATCGGTCAGGACCACGACGACATCGGGCCGCGGCTGCATCCGGAGGGCCCTGGCGAAGCCCGAGCGCAGATTCGTGCCCCCGCCGCCCACCAGCGGGATTCCCTCGGCACGGCACAGCGGATGCGCGACCCGGGCCGCCGCGTCGCACGGAAGGACGGTGATCAGGTCGCGACGGCCGCCGACGGCGCGGGAGATCGCGGCAACCTCCAGGAGCGCGCTGCCCAGTTCGGTGTCACTGACCGAAGCGGACGTGTCGATGACCACGGAGACCCGGGGCGGTCTGCGCCTCAGGCTCGGCAGCACGGCGCCGGGCACACCGGCCGAGCGCCGCGACGGGCGGCCGTACGTGTAGTCCTCGCCCGCGCCGGACCCGGAGGTGGCCGAACGTACCGCCGCACCCAGCAACTCCCGCCACGGCTGCGGCGGGTGGAAGGCCTCCTCCGCCCACCGCTTCCACCCCTTCGAGGCGTTCCCCGGACGGCCGGTGATGCCCTGCGCCACCCGGAACCGGACCGCGTCCCGTTCCTGCTCGCTGAGGCCGTGCGCGCCGTCCGGCCCCAGGTCCCACTCCCGCTCCAGTCCGTCGGCGCCACTGCCGCAGTCCAGCCAGGCCAGGTCCTGCGTATGCGGCCCGAGCCGGAACCGGCGCAGGTAGTCCTCCATGAGCCGGCCCTCGGGGAGCCCCAGGAAGGCCGGATCGACGACGCCCTCCGGCCGGGCCAGCCCCTCACCGAACACGTCGTCGTTGATCTCGCAGTCGGCGGCGATGTTCATCCGCAGCCGTTCCGCGGGGCCGGTCAGCCCGCGCTCCCGTGCGACCCGGTCGCTGCGCCCGTGGTGGTCGCGCAGCAGGTGCGACACCTCGTGCACCCAGACCCCGGCCAGTTCCTCCACCGGGGTCCGGTCCACGAAACCGGGCGAGACATAGCACCGCCAGTGCCGGTCGACGGCCATCGTCGGTACCCGCCGCGACTCCACGACACCCAGGGCGAACAGGGCCGTGGCCAAGTAGGGGCGGGCCCGGACGGCTTGCAGCCGGGCGGCGAAGAGCTTGTCGAGGTCCAGTCTTCCCGGTGCGTCCGGGGCCATCGGCGCGTCCGGGGTCATCGGCCGGCCTTCGCGGTGACCGCTTTCGTTGCGCTGATGGGCGCCGTATGGGGGATCCGGCTCACGGTCAGGGGCGGTTCGTCCCGTCCGGGGCAACAGCGCGGCGTCTCGTTCGCCGTCCTCCAGGTGGCGGCGATCGTGCCCCTCTCGGGACATTTCCTGTTGGTCATCGTGTCGTTCGCCCGATTGGTCTCGGCCGTGTCCGGCGAGAGCTAGGACGTCCGCTCCGGAGCGCGCCGGTATCACCCTCATCTGTCGTTCCCGGGAGCTCGGGCGAGGACCGAGCGCCTGGTCAGCCCATGGTCCGGATCGAATCGACCTTTGTCGTGACCTGCGTGCATGCTTCAATGCATGTGCAGGAAAGAGCGGATTGTGTGAACTATTCGGGGGAGAGGCGCCATGGCCGAATCGGATCGTCGGCTGGTGCAGACCGCGGTCATCGGGAGCGCCGCATCGGGCCTGGGCATCGTTCTGCCGCAAGAGGCCGACGAGCTCCGGCGGCTGCGTCGGCGGCATCCGACGTACAGCTACTGGTGCGGCACCCAGCTCGGTGGCTGCGGCAACAAGTTGTCCGACCGGCTCTACGTGGACAAGGTCTGCCACTTCGCCCACGCACCGAATACCTCCTGCCACCGCAAGGCCAATGGCGCGGACAGTGCGGACCACCTCTTCATCAAGCAGGACCTCACCCGCTGGGCCCGCAGGAGCGGTGTCGACGCGCGGGCCGTGCTCCGTGATCTGGGTACGGGTCCGGGTGACGCCGTCGACTTCCGGGTCCGTGACAGCCGGCAGCGGGTGCGCTTCCAGTTCCGGAGGCTGACGCACCCCGAATGGCGTTCCGCGCACGAGGAGTTGGAGCGCGACGCGGCAAGCCTGGACTGGGTTTTCGGGCCGGGTTCCGCCCACCCGGAGACCATGGCGGAGATGTACGGGACGTTCGGCCACGTACTCCGCTTCCGTTTCGGGACCGAGGGGGTGGAGCGGCGTATCCGGATCAGGGCGGAGGAGGCGCGGAGCAGCACCGACTGGGTGCCGCTCGACGCCTGCGCGATGACGCCCGAGGGCCTGCGGGTTCCCGGCGTGGAGAGGCGGAGGCGTACGAGCCGTCGCCCCGTTGCGGGGACGGCTCCCGGTCCTGCGGTGGACCGGCCGGTGCCGCGGCCCCCGCGGGACGGTACGGCCCCTGCGCAAGCGCCCGTCGCTCCCGGGCGCGGCTCTTCGGCGGACGCTCCCGACCGGCGGGCCGCCGCCGGTGCGGACCGCCGCTCCGGCCCGCGTACCAGCCCGCTCGTGCGGAAGGTCCAACGCCTGGTGGAGGAGCTGAACGTGCTGGCGGCACCGGCGGAGGCCGACATGCGGATGAAGGCCGAGCGGCTGGACCGCGAGGCGGCGGCCTGGGCCGTGCGGTATGGGCGGCTGACGAGCCCGGACTTCTGGTCCGGCAAGGCCACGAAGGTCGCGGCCCAGGGGGATTCGCTCGCGGGCCGGCTGGAGAAGCTGGCGCAGCACCTGAAATGACGTGCCCGCGAGGCCTGGTCAGGCGGGATTCGAGCCGAACGGTGGCCGCTCGCCGCTGAGTTTCTCCGGTGTGCGGCGCATGGCGACCAGGAGCGTGACGGCGGTGCCCACCACCGCCCACGCGGACAGCACCAGCAGGGGGCCGGTGACCGCGTTGCCCTTGAAGTAGGCGATCGAGCGCGCGACCCAGGTACCCGCCCCGGGCGGCAGCGCGGGACCGATCGCCCGCCAGAAGTCCGGGATCATCGGCAGCGGGTAGGCGCCGCCGGCGCTCGGGTTGCCCGCGATCACCACGATCAGGACGGCCAGGCCGATGCCGACGATGCCGGTGAGGGCCTGGAGGGCGAGGGTGATCATGCCGACCGCGAAGACGGTCAGTGCGCCCAGGCCCGACAGACCCCAGAAGCTTCCGGGCAGGGCGCCGAGGATCGGGCCGATGATGATCGCGCCGCCGATTCCGCCCACGATCGAGTACAGCGCCATGACGCCGGTCCGGATCACCGCGCGCTGACGGTTGGCGGGCTTGGAGCCCGCGCTGATCGCCAGGATCGAGGCGCAGAGGTAGCCGCCGACGCACCAGCCCACGACCAGGTAGAACGACGAGATCCCGTTGAAGTCCTGGTTGGAGGCCGGGGCCAGGTCCACGGACCGTACGGTGCGCTGCTGGGTCCGGTCGACCTCCGTGATGATCTTCGTCAGGGTGGTGGCCAGCGAGGTGCCGCCGCCGGAGGCGACCAGCACGGTGTCGGTCGTGCCCCGGGGGCTGACGATCAGGGCGCCGTCGATCCTGCGATCGAGGATCTGCTCGCGGGCGGTGGCCGCGTCGGTGACCGCGCGGGGGTCCAGCGGACCGCCGGGGAGATTCTTCAGCTCGGTGAGGAGCTGTGCGGAAATCTGCCGGGGCGCGACGACGCCGAAGGGTACGTCCGTCGGCTTCGGCCTGTGCAACGCCCCGACGTAGGACGCGATGAACAGCAGCTGCAGTCCGAGCACACCGATGACGAGCAGTGCGGCCCGTGGAGTGACGGCGTTCTTCACCTCGTCAGCGAAAGTCATGCCCCCACGTTCCGGGGCGTCGGCCGTTCGTGCAGTCGGGGCTGGGCCGAATGGCTGACCGGAACCCTTGCCGGTCACCGGTCGGGGCCGGGAGACCGTTCCGCGCTCCGGGTATCGTACGAATGTTCGAAACTTGGTCTATGGTGGAGAACGAGGGGGGTGGTGAGTACGGATCGTTCAGGAGGTGCAGGTGCCCGGGTTCACGCATCTGCGTACCGTTTCCGGGTTCTCCCTGAGGTACGGGGCCTCGCATCCGGAGCGGCTGGCGGAGCGCGCCGCCCGGCGGGGGATGGACGCTCTGGCACTGACCGATCGCGACACGCTCGCGGGCGCGGTCCGCTTCGCCAAGGCCTGCGAGAGCGCCGGGGTGCGGCCGCTCTTCGGGGTGGAGCTCGCGGTGGGTCCCTCGGCGGCGGAGCATACGAGAGACGGCGGGCGTACGCATCGGCTGCGGACCCCGGTCCGCGGTGGCGCCTTCGTCGATGAATCCGCGCCCCGGGCCACCTTCCTCGCCCGGGACGGGGCCCGGGGCTGGGCGGAATTGTGCCGTCTCGTCACCGCCGCCCACGCCCCCGCGCCCGACGGCGCCGGACAGCCCCTGGTCGGCCGGTCCGAGCTGCCCGCCGAAGGGCTCACCGTGCTGCTCGGCCCCGCCTCCGACGTCGGCAGGGCGCTGACCGCCGGCCGCCCGGACCGGGCGGCCGCGCTGCTCGCCGGCTGGCGGGAGATCTACGGTGACGACCTGCGCCTCGAAGCCGTCCACCACGGGCGCGAAGGCACCGGACCCGGATCGCTGCGGCTCGCCGCCCGTACCGTCGGCTTCGCCGCCGAGCAGGGAGTACGGGCCGTGCTGACCAACGCCGTCCGGTACGCCGACGCGGGGCAGGGCCCGGTCGCCGATGTGCTCGACGCGGCCCGCGGGCTGGTCCCCGTCGACCCCCGACGCGCCCCGCTCGACAGCGGGGAGCGCTGGCTGAAGGACGCCCGCGCGATGGCGGAGACCGCCGGGCGGATCGCCTCGGCCGCCGGTCTCGGCCGGGACGCCGGGGAGCGGCTGCTCGCGGAGACCCGGCGCACCGCCGACGCCTGTGTCGTCGACCCCGAGGGCGACCTCGGCCTCGGCGCCGTCCACTTCCCCGAACCGGAGCTCGTCGGCGCCGGGCGGCGCACCGCCCAGCGGGTGCTGGCCTCCCGTGCCGCCGCCGGCATGGTGCTGCGCGGCTACGACCGCAGGCGCGACTACTGGGAGCGGATGCACCAGGAGCTGGACATCATCGCCTACCACGGTTTCGCCTCCTACTTCCTGACGGTCGCTCAGGTCGTGGATGACATAAGGGCGATGGAGGTACGGGTCGCCGCCCGGGGCTCCGGTGCGGGCTCCCTGGTCAACCATCTCCTCGGGATCGCGCACGCCGACCCGGTCGAGCACGGGCTGCTGATGGAGCGCTTCCTCTCCAGGCGCCGCTTCGTGCTGCCCGACATCGACATCGACGTGGAATCCGCCCGCAGGCTCGACGTCTACCGCGCGATCATCGGACGCTTCGGCACCGAACGGGTCGCGACCGTCGCCATGCCCGAGACCTACCGGGTGCGCCACGCCATCCGGGACGTGGGCGCCGCGCTCTCCATGAACCCGGCCGAGACCGACCGGCTCGCCAAGGCCTTCCCGCACATCCGGGCCCGCGACGCCCGCGCGGCCATGGAGGAACTGCCCGAACTGCGTGAAGTGGCACGGGAGAAGGACCGGTACGGGCGGCTCTGGGAGCTGGTGGAGGCGCTGGACGGGCTGCCGCGCGGTATCGCCATGCACCCGTGCGGGGTGCTCCTCTCGGACGCCTCCCTGCTGCGCCGTACGCCCACCGTGCCCACCAGCGGCGACGGCTTCCCGATGGTGCAGTTCGACAAGGAGGACGTGGAGGACCTGGGGCTGCTCAAGCTCGATGTGCTGGGTGTGCGGATGCAGTCGGCGATGGCGCACGCGGTCACGGAGATCGGTCGGGCCTCGGGGCAGGACGTGGACCTGGACGCCGTGCCGCCGGACGACCCGGAGACGTACCGGATGATCAGGAGCGCCGAGACGCTGGGCTGCTTCCAGGTCGAGTCGCCGGGCCAGCGCGATCTGGTCGGCAGGCTCCAGCCGGCCGGTTTCCACGATCTGGTGGTCGACATCTCGCTGTTCCGCCCCGGGCCGGTCGCCGCCGACATGGTGCGGCCGTTCATCGAGGCCCGGCACGGCCGGGCCCCCGTGCGCTATCCGCACCCCGATCTGGAAGGGCCGCTGCGCGAGACGTACGGAGTGGTCGTCTTCCACGAGCAGATCATCGAGATGGTCGACATCATGACCGGCTGCGGCCGGGACGAGGCCGACCGGGTCCGGCGCGGGCTCTCCGACCCCGACTCGCAGGGGCGGATCAAGGTGTGGTTCGCGCAGCGGGCGGCGGAGAGGAAGTACGGCGCCGAAGTGATCGCCCGGACCTGGGAGATCATCGAGGCGTTCGGCAGTTACGGCTTCTGCAAGGCGCACGCGGTCGCCTTCGCCGTGCCGACGTACCAGTCGGCGTGGCTCAAGGCGCACCACCCGGCGGCCTTCTACGCCGGGCTGCTCACCCATGACCCCGGGATGTACCCGAAGCGGCTGCTGCTCGCGGACGCGCGGCGGCGCGGGGTGCCGGTGCTGGCGCTGGACGTGAACCGGTCGGCGGCCGCCCATCGAATCGAACTGGTGTCTGATGATGGAGGAGGGAAGGGTATGTGGGGGGTGCGGCTCGCGCTCTCGGACGTCCATGGCATCAGCGGGGCCGAGGTCGCCCGGATCGAGGCCGGGCAGCCCTACACCTCGCTGCTGGACTTCTGGCAGCGGGCCAGGCCGGGCAGGCCGGCCGCCGAACGACTGGCCCGGGTGGGCGCGTTGGACGCGTTCGGCACCAACCGGCGCGATCTGCTGCTGCACCTGTCCGAACTGCACCGCGCCCAGCGGGGTGCGGGCTCCGGCACCTCCGGCGCGCAGCTCCCCCTCGGCGGCGGGCACCGGACCGGCTCCATCGGTCTGCCCGACCTCAACGAAGCGGAACGGCTCAGCGCCGAGCTGGGCGTCCTGAGCATGGATGTCTCCCGCCATCTGATGGACGATCACCACGCCTTCCTGAAGGAGCTCGGCGCGGTCTCCGCTAAGCGGCTGCGCGAGGCACGGCACGGGGACACCGTGCTGGTCGCGGGCGCCAAGGCGGCCACCCAGACCCCGCCGGTCCGCTCCGGCCGCCGGGTCGTCTTCACCACCCTGGACGACGGTACGGGCCTGGTCGACCTGGCCTTCTTCGACGACAGCCACGCCGCCTGCGCGCACACCGTCTTCCACTCCTGGCTGCTGCTGGTGCGCGGAGTGGTGCAGCGACGCGGACCGCGGAGCCTGAGCGTGGTCGGCGCGGCCGCCTGGAACCTGGCGGAACTGGCCGAACTGCGGCGTACCGGCGGACTCGACGCGGTCGCGGACCGGCTGGCGGCGGAACCCCCGTCCGAGGAGCCCCCGTCCGGTGACGGTGACGGCGGGCGCCGCATCCAGCTGCCGACGGGGTACGAGATGAACCCCTGGTCCGACCTCCAGCCGCCCGGCGAAGGCATCGCCACCGGCAGGAAGCTGTGGCACCAGAGCCCGGGGAGCGCGGGATGAGCACCGCACCCGATGCGCCGGGAATCCTGTACCTGCGGTTCCGCAAGCTCGGCGGCGGCCTCCCGGACAGCGCCGGTTACGAGGGGCTGCTCGCCCTGCTCGGCGCGTTCACCCCGGTGGTCGAGGCGGTCCCGCCCGACGGGGCGCTCGCCGATGTGCGCGGCGCGCTGCGCTACTTCGGGCAGGACGTGAGGGGGCTGGCCTCGGTGATCCGGATCCGCGCGCTCGCCCTGCACGGCGTGGACTGCGCGATCGGGGCGGCGGAGAACCCGATGCTGGCCCGGACGGCGGCACGGCAGGCCGCGCCCGGGACGACCTTCGTGGTGCCCGGGGGCGGGGGAGCGGAGTTCCTCGCGGACCGGCCGGCCGCGGCCCTGGACGGCGTCGGGGCGGCGACGGCCCGCACCCTGTGCGGGTACGGGCTCGACTCCGTCGGCCGGATCGCGGCAGCCCCGCTCGGCACCCTCCAGCGGATCACCGGCGTACGGACCGGCCGCGAACTGTGGGAGCGGGCGCGCGGCATCGACCGCACGGCGGTCGCGCCGGGCGCCGCCCCCCGGTCGATCGCCGCCGAACGGTCCTTCCCGCGCGACGAGCTGGACCGGGAACGGCAGCGCCGTGCACTCATGTCGCTCACCGAGGAGCTGGGGGCCAGGATGCGCGGGGACGGGCAGGTCTGCCGCGGCCTCGCGGTCTCCGTGCGCTACGCCGACCGCACCGGATACTCGACGCTGACCCGCAGCCGTACACTCCGGGAGCCCACCGCCCACTCCGCGGCGCTCACCGCCCTCGCGTACCGGATCCATGACTCGTTCGCCCTGCAACGGGCCCGGGTGCGGGGGATCGGGCTGCGCGCCGAGGGGCTGACGGACCGTCAGCGGGCCACGCACCAGCTGTCCTTCGACCCGGTGGACGAGCGGGCGCGCCGGATCGAGGCGGTGGCGGACCGGCTGCGGGCCAGGTACGGCCCACGGGCCGTGATGCCGGGGCGGCTCGCGGCCTGACCACGCTCCTGGCCACGCCCCGATCTCGCCTCCGGCCTCGCCCGATTGATGGACCGTCACTTTTTACCGACGCGTAACTTCCCACGCCGGCCTACTCACGCGTAATTTGACCCGGGAACACGGAAGAATCAGCAGTCGGAACTTGTGGTCCGGGCCGCAGGATGTACAGACATCGCAACTCCCTTGAGCCGCAAGGAGACCACACGATGCTGCCCTGGACACGTGCGCCGCGTGCCCCACGTGCGCGGAGGACCCTCACCGCACTGCTCCTCGCCGTCGCCGCAGTCGCCACCCCCACGGCCGCTGCCGCTGCAGCCACCCCCACCGCCGCCACGGCCACCTCCCGTGGCTGGAACGACTACTCCTGCAAGCCGTCCGCAGCCCATCCCCGCCCCGTCGTCCTGGTCCATGGAACCTTCGGGAACTCGATCGACAACTGGCTGGTCCTCGCCCCCTACCTCGTCGACCGGGGCTACTGCGTCTACTCGCTCGACTACGGGCAACTGCCCGGTGTGCCGGTCTTCAACGGCCTCGGCCCGGTCGACAAGTCGGCCGGACAGCTCGCCTCGTTCGTCGACAAGGTGCTCGCCGCCACCGGCGCCGGCAAGGCCGACCTCGTGGGCCACTCCCAGGGCGGCATGATGCCGAACTACTACCTGAAGTTCCTCGGCGGGGCCGCCGAGGTGAACGCCATGATCGGGCTCGCCCCCGACAACCACGGCACCACCCTGCTCGGTCTGACGAAGCTGCTGCCGTACTTCCCGGGAGCGGCGGACCTGCTGAACGCCAACACACCCGGTCTCGCCGACCAGGTGGCGGGCTCCCCGTTCATCACCAAGCTCAACTCGGTCCCCGACACCGTGCCCGGAGTGCACTACACCGTCATCGCGACCAGGTACGACGAGGTCGTGACCCCGTACCGCACGCAGTTCCTGGACGGCCCGGACGTGCACAACGTCCTGCTCCAGGACCTGTGCCCGGTCGACTTCTCCGAGCACGTGGCGATCGGCACCGTCGACCGGATCGCCTACCACGAGGTGGCGAACGCCCTGGACCCGGCGCACGCCACCCCCACCACCTGCGCCTCGGCCGTCGGATAGGGGAAGCGGCGGTACGAGGGGTCCGGGCATCCCGGCCGAGGGACCCCTCGTGCCCGCCGGGTCCCTCGTACCGATGATCCCTCGTACGGAGCGGCACGGCTGTCGGTGGTGGCTGGCACGATCTACCCATGACGACGATCGACTGGGATTCCGCAGCCGACTCCTTCGACGAGGAACCCGACCACGGGCTGCTCGACCCGGTGGTCCGGCACGCCTGGGCGCAGCGGTTGGAGAGCTGGCTGCCCGGCGAGCGCTCCGAGGTGCTCGACCTGGGGTGCGGCACCGGGAGCCTGGCCCTGCTCGTCGCCGGGCAGGGGCACCGGGTCACCGCCGTCGACCGCTCCCCGCGCATGGTGGAGCAGGCACGGGCCAAGCTCGCCGGGACGGGCACCGCGGTGTTCACCGGCGACGCGGCCCGGCCGCCGGTCGGCAATCAGCGGTTCGACGTGATCATGGCCAGACATGTGGTGTGGCTGCTGCCCGACCCGGCGGCGGCCCTGCGCCACTGGTTCACCCTGCTGCGGCCGGGCGGCCGGCTGATCCTGGTCGAAGGCGTCCGGGGCGGCGTCGGTCTCTGTGCCGAGCGGCTGACCGGACTGCTCTCGGAACTCACCGAACGCATCCACCACGAGCGGCTCTCCGACGATCCGAACCTGTGGGGCAAGCGGGTCGACGACGAGCGCTACGCCCTGGTGGCCCGCGCCCAACCGCCGCACCGGCACACCGAGGTCGTCGATGTGCATCTGATCCTCCGCCGCGGCCCCGAGGTCCTGCTCGCCCGCCGGGCCGGTACGGGGTACGCGGACGGGCTGTTCAACGGCCCGTCCGGACATGTCGAGGACGGCGAGGACGTCCGCGAGGCGATGATCCGGGAGGCCGCCGAGGAGATCGGCGTCGAACTCGGCCCGGACGAGCTGCGGGTCGCCCTGGTCATGCAGCACCGCGGTCCCGGCGGCAGGCCCAGGACCGGCTGGTTCTTCGAGGCGGAGTACGACCCCGGCCGCGAGCCGTACAACCGTGAGCCGGAGAAGTGCTCCGAGCTGGCCTGGTTCCCGCTGGACGCCCTCCCGGACGACATCGTCGCCTACTGCCGGGCGGGGCTGGACGGTTACCGGGCGGGGGAGCACTTCCTCATCCACTGGCACGAGGACGGCGACACCGTGGCGTACCAGCCGCACGGCGTCCGCCGCGCCGTCCCGCTGCCGGCCGGCGGGGCCGGCACCGGCGCGGTGCATCACATCGAGCTGTGGGTGCCCGATCTGGCGGTGGCCGAGCAGGGGTGGGGCTGGCTGCTCGGCGAGCTGGGCCATGTCCCGTACCAGCGCTGGGAACACGGGCGTAGCTGGCGGCGCGGCGACAGCTACGTGGTGGTCGAGCAGTCGCCCGATCTGACTCCGGGGCCGCACGACCGGCGCCGCCCCGGGCTCAACCACCTCGCGTTCCACGTCCGGGACCGGGCCACCCTCGACGGACTGGTGGCAAGGGCCCCGGCGCACGGCTGGCGGCCGCTCTTCGAGGACCGCTACCCGCACGCGGGCGGCGACGGGCACATCGCCGCCTATCTGGAGGACGCCGCGGGGTACGAGGTGGAGCTGGTCGCCGGAGTCCGGCAGGCCCGCCCGGCGCCGGAGGAACCGGCGCCGTACGCCGATGTGTGGGAGTGGCGCCGGGACCGGGCGTACTGACCACGGGCGGCGCGGCCCCGTTCTCTCCGGCCCGTCGGACGTGTTGGCCGGGCCGGTCGGACGCGTCGCCCGTCAGCTGTGCGCGTCGTGCGGCCCGGGGCGGGGATCCGGTCCGGGCTCGCGGAAGTGCAGGACGAAGCGGGCGCGTTCCCCCTGGATGCGCCGACGGACATGGAGCACCGGTTCGCCGTCGGGCGTGCAGCTGACGCCCTCGCGGACGAGCAGCGGACTTCCGGCCGGTACGCCCAGAAGGTCGGCGTCCCCGATGTCGGCCCCGATCGCGCTGAAGGCGCGCCAGTCGTACTCCAGGGTGATGCCGGCGCTGTCGGCCAGCGCGCGGACCAGGTTCTCCACCGGTCCGGGGGCCGTGAGTTCCCGGGGCAGCAGGGCGCGGGGTATCCAGTAGCTGCTGATGCCCCAGCACTCCGAGCCGCTGGAGAACACCGTCTCCACCCGGGCGAGGACACCGGCGGGCCGGCCCAGATGGCGCGCCGCCTCCTCGTCGGCCGCGGTGGCCCCCGCCGGCAGGACGGCGGTGATCGTCTCCTGGACGTCCAGGCCCCGTTCGGCGGTGGAGCCGGGCAGTGAGGCATGTGTGCTGCCCATGTCGAACCGCTGACTGCGGGGGTCGACCGTGATCGACACCCGGGCGACGGGCAGGCGTACGAAGGTCCCGATGCCCCGGCGGATCTCGATGGCGGCGGCCCGATCCAGTTCCGCGACGGCCTCGCGGACGGTCAGGCGGTTGACGCCGAACTCGGCACACATCTCGGGTTCGCTCGGCAGCCGGGAGCCGGCCGGGAACTCCCCGGCGTCGATGCGTTCCTGGATGAGGCGGGCCAACTGGAGATAGCGCGGACTGGTCCTTCGGTGGTTCGACACCCCTGGATAGTACGAACCTTCGCGCCCCGGCAGGGGCCGGGTGCCCACCCGGGCGGGCACCGCACCGGGGCCGTTCCGCCGGTGTTCATGTGCAGGCCATTCGCGGGGCCGGACCCCCGTACCTGAGACATCTGCACATCTGGATGTCTCCTCCGGATGTCCGCCGCGGAGTCCCGGCACGGACGACGGCGGAGACATCCGGACCGTCCCCCAGCACCCGTGAGGTCCCCCGTGCCCTGCTGAACTTCCGCGACCCCGCCCTGGAGCTGCGGGCACGGGACATCCACCTCCGCGAGGTCAGACCAGCAGGGCCGCGAGGCCTTCCGTGCGGGCCAGGTGTTCCAGCTCGTCCAGTGCCCGGCGCGCCGCACCGGCCGCCGCCGGATCGCGTCCGGCGAGACCGCTCTCCTCGAACTCGTCCTCGTCCAGCCGCAGTATGGACGAGCCGTCCGCCGACACCCACAGATCGAGGTCCAGGTCCTCCACCAGGAGCTCCCCGTCCCGCAGTACCGCAGGACGGGTGATGTCGCAGTACCAGCCCTTGAGCCCGCCCGCGCCGGTACGGACCTCCTTCACGGCGAACCAGCGGTCGCGCCAGTAGTGCTCGGTGAAGACATCGCCCGGCTCGAACCGTACGAAGCCGAAGTCACGGACCCCGGGCGCCGCCCACGGCGCACGCACCGTCACCCGGACCCCGTCGTCGCGGACCACGTCCGCGGGGTAGCGGATCTTGGTCCGCCCGGCCTTCACCAGGGCGACCACCAGCGCGGTCTCAGCCGAGCCTGCGGACATGGCGCACCTCCGTGGCACAGATCTCGTAGCCGAACCATCGATTGACCGCCAGCATCGGGCCGTTGTCCGCGTCGTTGCCGGTGTACGCGTCCGTGTACCCGGCGGCGCGCGCCCGGTGCAGCGAGTCGTTCTTGGCGAGCTTGGCCAGGCCCCGGTTGCGGTACGCCCGGCGGGTGCCGGTCATCCCGGACATGTACCGGGTCAGGCCATCGGTCTCCGCGGCGCTGAAGGCCGCCACTTCCCCGTCCACCACCGCGACCGAGGTGAGCTCGTGGTCGAGCGCGGGGGCGCGCCAGGTGTGATTGAGCCAGTCCTCGTAGTCGGTCAGTTCCATCGGGGTGTCGCTCGGCTCGTCGGCCGTGGTCTCGGCGTCCGCCTCGAAGAGCGGGCGCGGGTCGTCCGCGAAGTCCGCGGCGGTACGCAGCTCGACGCCCGGCGGGAGCTCCTGACGGGGCGGCAGCGATCCGCCGGCCAGGTCGAGGTGGAGGAAGTGCGCCGGGCGGCTCGACGCATAGCCGCGCTTCTCGGCGAAGGCCAGGTTCGACGGGGTGGCGAGCACCCAGGTGTAGATCGCCGTCGCGCCCTCCCTCGCCAGGTACTCCTCGGCCGTGCGCAGCAGCAGCGCACCCGCCCCGCGCCCGGTGCGCTCCGGATGCGTGTACGTGTTGCAGAACCCCTGTCCGGGTTCGGGGCTGTCGTGGACGAGGCCGACCTGCGCGGTCCCGATGAGCTCCCCGTCCTCCTCGGCGACCAGCAGCCGGGCGCGCTTGTCCGGGTGGGCCGAGGCCAGTTCGAAGGTGACGCACTCGGGCGTCGTCACGATGAAGGGCAGGGCGGCACGCCGGACCCGTACCCAGTCCTCCGCGTCGGCGGGGAGGAAGTCGCGAACGATGACAGTCATGGGCCGGACGTTACGCGTGGGCCGCCACCGGACGCCCCCGAATTTCCGGCGGTGGGGCGGACGTGGGGGAGAATCGGGGCGTGACCCTGAAGATCGCCCTTGATCCGGATGCCGGTACCGCCCCGTACGAGCAACTGCGCACGCAGATCTCCGAACTGGCCCGCTCCGGCGCGCTGCCCGTCGGTTTCAGACTTCCGACGGTACGCGGCTTCGCCGAGGAGCTGGGCCTCGCCGCGAACACCGTCGCGAAGGCGTACCGCGCGCTGGAGGCCGACGGGGTGATCGAGACCCGTGGGCGCAACGGCACGTTCGTCGCCGCCGCCGGCGACGCGGCGGACCGTCATGCGGCGGCCGCGGCACAGGAGTACGCGGAGCAGGCGCGGCGGCTGGGCCTGTCCCGGTCCGAGGCGCTGTCCCTGGTACAGGACGCGGTACGGGCGGCGTACGGGGCCGGGTGAGCCGGGGACGGGGCGGTGGGGCGGGGCCGCGGGGCTCGGGGATGCGGCCGCGGGGCTCAGAGCCTGTCGGGGGGGCCCCCCACCGGAGGGCCCCCCCCCCCCCACCCCCCCCCCCCCCTCTCCCTCCCCTCCCCCCCCCCCCCCCTCCCCCCCCCCCCCCCCCTCTACCCCACACCCCCCCACCC
>NZ_JBHWIY010000005.1:91458-182211 GCF_042731715.1 Streptomyces sp. NPDC059832
GGGGGGGGGGGGGGGGGGGGGGGGGGGGGGGGGGGGGGGGGGGGGGGGGGGGGGGCTCCCCCCGACAGGCTCTCAGAGATACAGGCCCGCGTCCGCCCCGGAGTCCTGCTTCGGCACCGACGCGGGACCGCTTCCGCGCCGCAGCGCGTACAGCTCGGCGAGCGTCGCGCCCTCGCGGCCGAGCCCTTTCTCCGTGCCCAGCCAGGCCACCGCCTCCTTGCGGGTCAGTGAGCCCACCTCGATCCTGGCGAGGCAGCGGCCGGGCCTGACCACGGCCGGGTGGAGCCGCTCCAGGTCCTCGTTGGTGGTGACGCCCACCAGCACATTGCGGCCCTGCCCGAGCAGCCCGTCGGTGAGGTTCAGCAGCCGGGACAGCGCCTGGCCCGCGGTGTGCTTGGCCTCACCGCGGATCAACTCGTCGCAGTCCTCCAGGAGCAGCAGCCGCCACCGGCCCTTGGACGTGCCCTCGTCCTCGCCGATCGCGATGTCCATCAGGTAGCCGACGTCGTTGAAGAGCCGCTCGGGATCGAGCACGCAGTCGACCTGGCACCAGTCCCGCCACGAGCGCGCGAGCGTGCGCAGCGCGGACGTCTTGCCGGTGCCCGGCGGGCCGTGCAGCAGGAGCAGCCGGCCCGAGATGTCGTCGGGCGTGACCTTCATCAGCCGGTCCATGGCATCGGCCACCGGCGCCGTGTAGTTGCCGCGGACCTCGTCCCAGGTGCCGGCGGCGATCTGCCGGGTGGTGCGGTGCGGGCCGCGGCGCGGGGAGACGTACCAGAAGCCCATCGTCACGTTCTCGGGCTGGGGTTCGGGCTCGTCCAGGGCGCCGTCCGTCGCCTGGCCGAGGACCTGCTGGGCCAGCTCCGCGCTGGTCGCGGTGACCGTGACGTCGGCGCCGCGGTTCCACCGCGAGATGAGCAGCGTCCAGCCGTCGCCCTCGGCGAGCGTGGCACTGCGGTCGTCGTCGCGGGCGGCGCGCAGCACCTTGGCGGCCGGGGGCAGCAGGGTGGCCCCGGCCTTGACGCGGTCCAGGGTGGAGCTGTGCGAGTACGGCTGCTCGCCCGTCGCGAAACGGCCGAGGAACAGCGCGTCGACCACATCTGACGGGGAATCGCTGTCGTCGACGGTGAGCCGGATCGGCAGAGCGGACTCGGGGTTGGCAGACATGGCGCCCATGATCCGGCAAGGGGGTACCCGACGCACCCGGGTTTCACTACCTTCCTCCCCTTTCCCGGCAGCGGTCACGGACATGACGCGGCCTCAAGGGGGCGCGGAAAGGGACTTGAATTATTGGAGCAACTTGGCATGCACACTTCCGGTGGGGGTGCCGGAACTGCTACCACGGACTCGGCAGACCGGGCGGAGATCCCGTCGGTCGGTCCCAGGGAGGTTCCATGAAGATGTCCAGACTCGCGGCGCTCTCGTCCTCGCTCCTGCTCGGTGCCGTTCTCGCTCTGACCGGAGCGGCCACCGCCAGCGCCGCAACGTCTGTTCAGGCCGTCGACTACGTTGCCCTCGGCGACTCCTACTCCTCGGGTGTCGGGTCCGGCAGCTACGACAGCGCCAGTGGTGACTGCAAGCGCAGCACCAAGGCGTATCCCGCCCTCTGGGCCGCCGCCAACTCGCCCGCCTCGTTCGCCTTCACCGCGTGCTCGGGTGCTCGTTCGGGTGATGTGAAGGCCAATCAGCTCGGCCCCCTCAACTCCTCGACCGATCTCGTCTCGATCTCCGTCGGCGGCAATGACGCGGGCTTCGCCGACGTCATGACCACCTGTGTCCTCCAGTCGGAGGCCACCTGCCTCAGCCGGATCGCCACGGCCCGCAGCTATGTCGACACCACCCTGCCCGGCAACCTCGACTCGGTGTACTCGGCGATCCAGGCCAAGGCGCCGTCCGCCCGTGTCGTCGTCCTCGGCTACCCGCGCTTCTACAAGATCGGCGGCACCTGTGCCGTCGGCCTGAGCGACAAGGTGCGCACCGCGATCAACGGGGCGGCCGACTACCTCAACGCGGCGACCGCCAAGCGCGCCGCCGACCACGGCTTCGCCTTCGCCGATGTCGCGGGGAAGTTCACCGGTCACGAGATCTGCTCCGGGAGCGCCTGGCTGCACAGTCTCAACTGGCTCAACATCGGCGAGTCCTACCACCCCACCGCCGCCGGACAGTCGGGCGGCTACCTGCCCGTCCTCAACTCGGCGGCCTGACGCCACCAGCGCATGCGCCGGGCCCGTTCGGCCGTCTGACGGGCAGGGGACCCCTGTTCGCCGGGGTCTCCGTCCGGCGGGGTGCGCGGACGGCCGGCGGCCCGCGGCGGGCCTGCGGGCGGAGCGAATCCGTCCGTTTCCGTTCTGTCCAACTCGCCCTGAAATCGGGCGGATTCATGGGTGAGGTGTCAACCTCCGTATGTGTGTGCGCGATCCTGCGACCGGGATACACGAGTGTCACCGCGGGGCGATAGGGTTACCCTGCCCGGGTCGGGTGCCCTCGTACGGGTGGGGAGTGACATGGAACAGATAGTGATGCGGAGCAGGCCGCGTGTGCCTGCCATCACATGCGGGAGCGGTGCGACGAGTTCGCGCCTGGACCGCCATCTCGCGGTGCTCGGCGGTCCCGCCGTGCCACAGCGGGATGCCGCGGAGGCGACACTGCTGATGCGCGAGCTCACCTCGCGCGATGCCGCCCACCGTCGCCGGAGCAAGAGCGCGCGGGTCTCGCTCTTCGCGCCGCTGCGACGACTCCGGCGCTCGCTCTTCGGTAGCCGCCGCTGATCCGACAGCCCGTCACGACCGCCCACCGGTCCTCCGTCCGGGCTGCCCGGCCAGGGTCCGTCGCCCGGCCTCCCGCTCGGGGCCGCAGGTGATCACACCGTCCCGGCGCTGCGCTGCTGTCCGCCCTCCCGTCTCCCCAGGGCCCACGGCGGCGCTTCGGTGTGTTCACCGGGCGCCGGAGGGCGACGGTCGCGGTCCCGGGAAGGCTTCGGTGACTGCTTCAGTGGGCGCCTCGGTAAGTACTTCGGCGCCGAAGTACTTCTAGACTGTACGTATGTCCGAAAAGCGAGCCGCGCGCCTGAGCCCCGACGAACGAAGGGCCCAGTTGGTCGCCATCGGCCTGGACATGCTCGCCGAGCGGTCGCTGGACGAACTCTCCACGGACGACGTGGCGCGGCGGGCCGGTATCTCGCGGGGACTGCTTTTCCACTACTTCGACTCCAAGCGCGACTTCTACCGCGCCGTGGTGCAGCAGGAGTGCGACGACTTCGTCGCAGCCACGGAACCGGACCCCTCGCTGGGGCCCGTCCCCTGGCTGCGGTCGTTCATCGCCGGTTTCGTGCGGTACGTACTGGAGCACCGCAAGGTCTATCTCGCCCTGGTCCGCGGCGCCGCGGGCAGTCACCCCGCGGTGGAGGACATCGTCGACGGAACCAGGACCATCCTCGCCCGGCGGGTGGCGGAGGGGCAGCGGCGGCTCGGGATGCCGGACTCGCCGCGACTGGCCGTCGCCGCCCGCGCCTGGACGGCGTTCGCGGAGGAGGCCGTGACCAGCTGGCCGCGCGGGGAACCGGACGCGCCGGCGGAGCTCGGGGCCTTTCTGGAGTCGAGCTTCATCAGCCTGCTCGGCGCCCTGGACCGGCCCTGTGCGCTGCCCCGGTGAGGTGCCCGACGGTCACTCGCCGCCGCGCGCGTAACGCCGTACGGACAGCGGCACGAACACCGCGAGGAGTACCGCCGACCAGGCGAGCGTCCCGGCCACCGGATGGGCGACCGGCCAGGCGGCGTCGGCGGCCGGGGACGCGTTGCCGAACAGGTCGCGGGCGGCCGAGGCCATGGCGCTGATCGGGTTCCACTCCGCGACCGTCCGCAGCCAGCCCGGCAGATTGTCGGTCGGGATGTAGGCGTTCGACAGCAGCGGCAGGATGAAGGTGGCGCTGCCCAGCTGACCGGCGATCTCCTCGTTGCGGATCAGCAGGCCCAGCCAGCAGCCCAGCCACGACGTGGCGAACCGGAGGAGCAGCAGCAGCCCGAAGCCGCCAAGGGCGGCGAGCGCCCCGCCCTCGATCCGCCAGCCGACCGCGAGTCCGACGAGGATCAGCGGGACCATGCCGATGGCCGTGGTCAGCAGATCGGCGGCGGTCTGGCCGAACGGCACGGCGGGCCGGCTCATCGGCAGGGTGCGGAACCGGTCCATCACCCCGCGGTGGCAGTCCTGCGAGGACTGGAACATCCCGACCATGATGCCGTTGGCCGCCGTCGCGGCCAGCAGGCCCGGTACCAGGAACGCGCGGTACTCCTGGCCCGGCACGGCCAGCGCGCTGCCGAACACGTACCCGAAGAACAGCAGCATCGTGATCGGCATGGTCTGGGTCAGGATCACCACGCCCGGGGCCGCCTTGATCCGCTGCAGATGGCGGCCCAGCACGGCCAGAGTGTCGGCGACGGGGGTGCTCGCGGCGGTCGTGGCGGGCCGCTCGTGGACCAGTGTCGTGCCGCTCATGCTGCCGTCTCCTTCCGGGGCGGGGCGGTGCGGCCGTTGCCGCGGTCGGTCAGGCGGAGGAAGACCTCGTCGAGCGTCGGCGGGCGCAGGCTCGCGTCGATCACCGGTACGCCCGCAGCGTCGAGCTCGCGGATGATACGGGGGAGGGTGAGCGTGGTGTCGGTCGCGACGGCGCCCACGGTGCGGCGCTCGTGGTCGAGCACCGGTTCGGCGCCGGTGAGCTGGTCGAGCACACCGGCCGCCGGGAGCAGCGCCGACTCATGGGCGACGACCACCTCGGCGTAACTGCCGATGCGGGACTTCAGCTCGGCGGGGGTGCCGCGATGGGCGGCCCGGCCCCGGTCGATCAGCACGATGTCGTCGGCCAGCTGATCGGCCTCCTCCAGATACTGCGTGGTGAGCAGGACGGTCGTGCCCCGGCCGGCCAGCTCCCGTACCGCCGCCCAGATCTGGTTGCGGCTGTGCGGGTCGAGACCGGTGGTCGGCTCGTCCAGGAAGAGCACCCCCGGGCGGGTCAGCAGACTGGCGGCGAGATCGAGGCGGCGGCGCATACCGCCCGAGTAGGTGCGGGCCGGGCGGTCGGCCGCCTCGGTCAGCTCGAAGCGCTCCAGGAGCTCGTCGGCGCGGGCGCGTGCCGCGTCGCCGCGGAACCGTTGCAGCTTGGCGAAGAGCCGCAGATTCTGCCGGCCGGACAGCTCGCCGTCGACCGAGGCGTCCTGCCCGGTGACGCCGATCGCCGCGCGGACCGAGGCCGCCTCGCGCACCACGTCGTGGCCGGCGACCCGGGCGCTGCCGCCGTCCGGCGTCGTCAGCGTGGTGAGCACCCGGACGGCGGTGGTCTTGCCCGCGCCGTTCGGTCCCAGCACTCCGCAGACGGTGCCCTCGGCGACCGCGAGGTCGAGCCCGCGCAGCGCGTGTACATCGCCGTAGCGCTTCTCCAGACCTTCACTAAGTACAGCGTACGTAGTTTTCATACGGCCCACCGTATCGCACTACGTACGGTGTACGTAACTACGATGGTGGGCGAGGTGATGATCGATGGTGGGGCGACCCGCTGTACCCGAAGTGATCTGGGCGCGCCCCGAGCGCGCGGGCCGGGGCCCCAGGCCCGCATTCAGCCGAGCGGACATCGCGGCGGCCGCCGTCCGCATCGCCGACGCGGACGGCTTCGACGCGGTGTCCATGCGCAAGGTCGCGACGGAGCTCGGCTGCGGCACGATGTCGCTCTACAACTACGTGCCGCGCAAGGAGGACCTGTACGAGCTGATGCTCGACGCGGTCAGCGGGGGGTACGACTTCCCCGAGCCCTCCGGCGACTGGCGCGCCGACCTCGTCGCACTCGCCCGCCAGACCCGCGCGATGATGCACCGCCACACCTGGGTGCCCCGGCTGATGTCACCCGTGTACGGCTTCAGTCCGAATGCCCTGCGGTACCTGGAGTACGCGCTCAGCTGTCTGGACGGGGTCGACGCGCGGTTCGGCGAGAAGATGGAACTCGTCGCGATGGTCAACGGCGTGATCACCACCTTTGTGGCCAATGAGATCGCCACGGCGGAGCGCAGCCGGTCGCTGCCCTGGTCCGAGGAGCAGGAGAACGCCGCGCGCACCGGCTATCTGATCAGCCAGATCGCGACCGGGAAGTATCCGCGGATGGCGGCGGGATTCGCCGAAGACCCGGGGCCGATCGATCTGGAAGGGGTCTTCGACCGGGCGCTCCACCGGGTGCTGGACTCCTTCGACCGGTAGCGGGCGGGCCCGGTCGCCCCGTCACAGCAGCGCGAACTGCCCGTCCGGGCCCTCCTCCTGATGCCCGAGCACCGACGCGGGCCGCCGGGCCGTGGCCGCGACGGGCAGGACGCCCGCCGCGCGGAGACCGGCGGCCGTGAGCTGCGGACCCGTCGGCAAGACCCTCCTGCCGGGGCCGGAGCCCGTCCAACAGGGCGAGCGGGGCGATCAGTTCCAGCAGCTCGGAGGTCCACTCCCGGGGCCGGGCGCGGGGCCGGACCGCCGCGGCACGAGGCAGTGCGCCCGTGCCCTTCCGCGGCGGTCGGTGCGCCTTTCCAGTGGTCAGTGGGCTTCCACGGTGACCGAGAAGGAGAACCGGTCGCCCCGGTAGCGGATCTGCGCCACGTCGACCACCTGGCCGCTCTCGTCGTACGTCACGCCCGTGTAGAACAGGATCGGGCTCAGCAGCGGGACTTGGAGGAGTTCGGCGGTGGCCGGGTCGGCCAGCCGCGCCTCGACCGTGTCGGTGATGCGCGCGATACGGACGCCGACCCGGTCGCGCAGCACCTTGGTCATCGGCCAGCGTTCGAGATCGGCGACGTCCAGGCGGGCCGCGATCTCGGGACGCACCACGTTCTCCACCCAGTTGGTGGGCTCGTCGCTGTCGCCGTCGTGGCGCAGCCGGCGGTAGCTGACCACCTCCGCGCAGTCGGGGAAGTACTCGGTGAGATCCCCCGGCACGGCGACCGGGCCGTGGCCGAGCACCGTGGTCCGCTCGCCCGACTGCTGGGCCACGATCGCATCGATCGAACCCAGCAGCCGGACCGGCGAGACCCGGCGGGCGCGCGGCTCGATGAAGGTGCCGCGCCGCCGGTGCCGGCTGATCAGCCCTTCGGTCTCCAGCTCCTTGAGCGCCTGGCGCATCGTCAGGACGCTGACGCCGTAGTGCGCGGCGAGCTGTTCCTCGGTCGGCAGCCGCGCCGAGGCGTCCCTGGCACGGCCCAGTATCGAGGCGCGCAACGACTGCGAGACCTGGTACCACAGCGGCAGCTTTCGGTTCAGGACCAGCGAATCGGGGGCGAAGGCCGGCCCCGGGGAGATCTTGGGCGTCTGAGGCACCTGGGGCCTTTCGTTCGGACCGGGCCGGGGGCGGCGGTGTCGCCTACGGCCTGAAGTTGCGGCTCAGACCCTGCCACACGTCGTCGTAGCCGTGCTGCAGATGACCGGCGGTCGCCGCCTGCCCCGTCGCCGTCACCGGCCAGCGGGTCTCGAACATGAAGGCGAGGCCGTCGTCGATCTTCTGCGGCTTCAGCTCCGCCTCGCTCGCCCGGTCGAAGGTCTCCCGGTCCGGGCCGTGCGCCGACATCATGTTGTGGAGCGAGCCGCCGCCCGGCACGAAACCGCCCTTGCCGGCCGTCTTGGCGTCGTACGCGCCCTCGATCAGGCCCATGTATTCGCTCATCACATTGCGGTGGAAGTACGGCGGCCGGAAGGTGTCCTCGCCGACCAGCCAGCGCGGCGCGAAGACGACGAAGTCGACACCGGCCAGACCGGGGGTGTCGGACGGCGACGTCAGCACGGTGAAGATCGACGGGTCGGGATGGTCATAGCTGATCGAGCCGATGACATTGAAGCGGTGCAGGTCGTAGACGTACGGGGTGTGGTTGCCGTGCCAGGCGACCACATCGAGCGGCGAGTGGTCGTAGGTCGCCGACCAGAGGTTCCCGCAGAACTTGTTGACCACCTCCACCGGGCGGTCGTCGTCCTCGAACGCCGCGACGGGAGCGAGGAAGTCCCGGGCGTTCGCCAGGCCGTTGGCGCCGATCGGGCCGAGGTCGGGGAGGGCGAACGGCTGGCCGTAGTTCTCGCAGACATAGCCGCGGGCGGTGGCGTCGAGCAGCTCCACGCGGAAACGGACGCCGCGCGGGATCAGCGCGACGTGCCCCGGTTCGGCACGCAGCAGGCCCAGTTCGGTACGGAGCAGCAGGCCGCCGCGCTCCGGGACGATCAGCAGCTCGCCGTCCGAGTCGCTGAACACCCGGTCCGTCATCGACGAGTCGGCGTGGTAGAGATGCACGGCCATTCCGGTGCGCTGCGTCGCGTCGCCGTTGCCGCCGAGGGTCCACAGGCCCGCCAGGAAGTCCGTCCCGGGCGTGGGCTCGGGGAGCGGATCCCAGCGCAGCCGGTTGGGGTCGGGCACGGATTCGGTGAACGGGGCGGTCCGGATCGCCCCGTTGCCGATCCGGACGAACGGGGGATGAGCGGCCGACGGGCGGATCCGGTAGAGCCAGGAACGGCGGTTGTGGGCGCGCGGTTCGGTGAAGGCGGAGCCGCTCAGCTGCTCCGCGTAGAGCCCGAGGGGGGCGCGCTGGGGGGAGTTGCGGCCGTGCGGCAGCGCCCCCGCAACCGCCTCCGAGCTGTGCTGATTGCCGAAACCGGCGGAATGCTCCAGCGCTTCCGCCGTCTTCCTCGCCTGCTCGTTGCCGCTCATGTGCGCTCCCGGTGCCGAAGGAATCCTATGGGTAACCGTAGGAATCGGATCGAGGCGAGTCAACGGCATTCGTGACGCACACGGGTTCCGGGGGTTCCCGGAGTGTTCCAAATGTGTGATGCACGGGGGGGTTCAAAAAGTTGAACAATGCTCTACTCTCCCGCACATGTCGTGGACACGAAGACTTCTGGTGGTTCTGGCGGCGCTCGTCGCCGCCCTGCTCGCGGCCCCGGCCGCCCAGGCGCACGAGGAACGTCCGGTCACCCTGCCCGACGGAACCGGCAGCGTTCCCGTGTACCGCACCGGCGAACCCGATCTGCTGGTCTGCAAGAGCGACCGGGCGGACTTCGAACGCCGGGTGTCCGGCTTCCCGGAGGGGCTGCGGACCCGGAACCTGAAGCTCTTCGACCGGTGCCAGAAGTCCGGCTACCGCCATCTGCAACAGGCCGTCGACGCGGTCGACGGGCCCGGCATGAATATCGCCATCCTGCCCGGCCTGTACGAGGAGGAGCCCTCGCTGCCCAAGCCGACGGGGGAGTGCGCCCGGCTGAAGGCACCCAACTCCCAGCTCGGCTACCAGATCCTGTCGTACGCGCAGCAGGCTCGGTGCCCGCACAACCAGAACCTGGTGGCGATCCTCGGCAAGAAGGACCTCCAGATCGAGGGCACCGGCGCCGAGCGCACGGACGTGGTCGTCGACGCCAAGTACCAGAAGCTCAACGCGATCCGCGCGGACGGCTCCGACGGCATCTACTTCAGGAACTTCACCGCCCAGCGCACCACCTTCAACTCCCTGTACGTCCTGGCCCAGGACGGCTTCGTCATCGACTCCGTCCTCACCCGGTGGAACGACGAGTACGGCTTTCTGACCTTCGCCAGCGACCACGGGCTGTACAAGAACTGCGAGTCGTACGGAAACGGCGACTCCGGCATCTACCCCGGCAGCGCGTCGAACATCAACGACGCGTACGGCTACGACGTGCCGCGCTACTCCATCGAGATCACCGGCTGCCGCAGCCACCACAACATGGTCGGCTACTCCGGCACCGCGGGCGACTCCGTCTACGTCCACGACAACGAGTTCGACCACAACATGGGCGGCGCCTCGATGGACAGCGCCTTCCCCGGCCACCCCGGCCTGCCGCAGAACCACGCCCGCTTCGAACACAACCTGATCCACGACAACAACGCCGACTACTACCCCTACGTCGCCGACGGCACCTGCGCCAAGCCGCCCGTGGACCGCGGCTACGAGGAGGGGGTCGTCTGCCCGCAGATCTCCATGCCGCCCGGTTCCGGCATCATCACCGCGGGCGGCAACTGGAACCTGTACGAGAACAACTGGATCTACGGGCAGCGGCGCGCCGCCTTCGTCCTGACCGCCGTCCCCGCCTTCATCCGCGGCGAGGGCGCGCTGTCCAAGCAGGCCGACACCTCGCACCACAACCGGTACGCGGGCAACCACCTCGGCAGGGACAAGGCGGGCAACTCCCGCCCCAACCGCACCGATGTGTGGTGGGACGGCCAGGGCGAGGGCAACTGCTGGCAGGCGGACGCGGGGCCGTCCTCCCCGCGCGCCCTGCCCACCTGCGGTTCCGGGCGCGGCGCCGTGTCCGGGAGCACCGACCGGCTCGTCGGCGAACCGGTCAAGCTCGCCCAGCTGCTGGTCTGTGCCGACTACAACGTGCAGGCACGCCGGCTGCCGGCCGGCTGCGACTGGTACGGGGCCCGGGGCATCGAGCGCATCGAGGTGCAGGTGGCGCTGGCGGTCGCGGTGGTGCTCGCGCTGGTCGGCGGGGTGCTGTGGTGGCGCAGACTGCGCGGCAGCCGGCTCGCGACGGTGGCCACGGGGCTCGGCGTGATCGGCCTCGGGCTCGACGTGGCCGGATCGACGACGGGGCTGGCCGCCTCCTATGTGCCCGCGCTGGCGCTGTTGCTGACCGGGGTGTGGTGGACCGGCATCGGTCTCGTGCTCCGGAGGGAACGGCCCTGGCTGGGCCGGACCACGGTGGTGCTGGGTGCGCTCACGCTGCTCGACGCCGTGGACAAGGCCGTCTTCATGATCCCGTGGATTCCGCTCAGCCCGGCCTGGGTGCGCGGACTGCTCGGTGTGGTCTGGGTGGTGTGGGCCGTGATCGCCGCCGCCCGCCACGGCGACCGCAACCCGCCGGAAGAGACCGCGGCCCCGGCCCCCGGTTCCGTCCCGGCCCCGGCCTCGGGCCCCGCCCCGGAAGGAGACGCATCGTGAAGCGTTCCACCACACCGTCGCTGCCCGCCCGGCCGATCCGGGTTTCCCGGCCGGTCCTCGCCGCCGTCACCGTGCTCACCGCGGGCGCCCTCGTGTTCGGTGCGAGCGCCTGCGGCGGGCGGGCCACCACCCATCACAAACCCGGCACCAGCCATGAACAGGCCGGCGGCGGCGTCGGCCGGCTGCTCGCCGCCGACGACGGCTCCGGCAACCGGCTGCGCCAGGTCGACGCCGAGGGCGCCCCCGGGGTGACGGTCGCCGTACGACCGGACTCCGAGGACGGGTGGAACGTCCACCTCTCCGTACGGAACTTCAGGTTCACCCCGGACAGCGTGGGCGGCGCCGCCCTCCTCGGGCGCGGCCACGCCCGGCTGTTCCTCGACGGCCACCCCCTCGCCCGCGTCTACGGCTCCTGGTACCACCTCCCCGCCTCCCTCGTCCGTGCCGCCGGCGGCGGTACCGGCCTCACCGCACGGCTCTACGCCGACGACCGCACCGCCTGGGCCGTGAACGCCACCCCCGTCCAGGCCACCACCTCCCTCGCCACGCCCTCCGCGACGGCCACCTCCCCGGAGGAGCACCGAACCGCAACACCCCGGCCCGACACGACACTTGAGATCGTCGTCTCGCACGGCAGGGTCAGCCCCGATCCCGGCCGCACCGAGATCGAGAAGGGCCGGACCGTCGAACTCCGGGTCCGCAGCGACCGCGCCGACACCCTCCACGTCCACGGCTACGACAAGGAGGCCCGGCTGCCCGCGGGCAGGACCGTCACCCTCACCTTCACCGCCGACCGCAGCGGGCTTTTCGAGGTCGAGACCCACGAGTCCGACCTGCTCCTGACCCAACTCGTCGTACGGTGAGCGTCCTCGCCCACGGCATCGGCGCCCAGCACGACCTGCCGCTGTCCCCCTTCTACGCCTTCGCCGGAGCCTTCGCCGCGCTCTTCGTCTCCTTCCTCGCGCTCGGCCTGCTCTGGTCCGCCTCCCGGTTCCGCGGCGACCGGGCGGGCCGCCCGCTCCCGTGCGCCGTCCAGCGCCTCGCCGACGCCCGCCCCACCCGTATCGCGCTGCGCGCGCTCGGTCTCGCCGCCGCCCTGTACGTCACGCTCCACCTCCTCCTCGGCCCGGACGACCCGGACCGCAATCCGGCCCCCGGCGCCGTCTACGTACTCCTCTGGGTCGGGCTCGTCCCCGCGTCGCTCCTCCTCGGTCCCGTCTGGCGACCGGTCAACCCGCTGCGCACCGTCCACCTCCTCGTCTGCCGCGCACTGGGCCGCGACCCCGCCGCGGGCCGGCCCCTTCCCGCACGGCTCGGTCTGTGGCCCGCCGCCGCCGGGCTCCTCGCCTTCACCTGGCTCGAACTCGTAGCCCCCGACCCCGCGTCGACCACCGCCCTCCTCCTCTTCCTCTCCCTCTACGCCGCCGTCCACCTCGCGGGCGCCGCCCGCCACGGGGCCGGGTGGTTCGACCGGGCGGACGCCTTCGAGGTCTACTCGGGGCTGCTCGCCCGGCTCTCCCCGCTCGGCCGCCGCCCCGTCGACCGCCGCCTCGTGCTCCGCTCCCCGTTCGACGGACTCGACGCCACCCCGCAGACGGCCGGACTTGTCGCCACCGTGTGCGTCATGCTCGGCTCCACCGCCTACGACGGCTTCTCCGACTCCCCGTCCTGGATCACCACCGTCCAGACCTCACCCCTGGGCCGCACCACCGCGGCCACGCTCGGACTCCTGGGCGCCGTCGCCCTCGTCGCCACCCTCTACGCCCTCTGCGCCGGCGCCGTCCGGCTGATCTCCGGCCAACTGCGCCACCCGCTCACCGCCTTCGCCCACTCGCTCGTCCCGATCGCGCTCGGCTATCTCGTCGCCCACTACTTCACACTCTTCGTCACCGAAGGCCCACGCACCGTCATGGTGGCATCCGGCACCGACAATCCGGTCCCGCCCGAGCCGCCCCTGGGCCCCGGCGGTGTCGCCACGCTCCAGGTCGCCGCGATCGTCCTCGGCCACGTACTCGGCGTCGTCGCCGCCCACGACCGGTCCGTGCGCCTCTTCCCGCCCGGCCGCGCCGTCGCCGGACAACTCCCGCTGCTGGTCCTGATGATCACGTACACCATCGGCGGGCTGTCGCTGCTCATCGCGTGAGAACCGCGCCGGAGACCGGCGGTCACCCGCCCGCGACCGCACCGGAACCCACCGGCCAACCGCACCGGAACCCACCGGCCGCCCGCCGCAGAGGAGGTCCACGGCATCATGGAGCCCGTGCCCCATGCGAACACGAACCTCCGCCGCGCCCCCGTGCAGCAGCGCAGCGCCGAGCGCCTCGCCCGGATACTCGACGCCTGCGCCGAACTCCTCGACGAGACCGGCTACGAGCAGCTGTCCACCCGGGCCGTGGCCATCCGCGCCGGGGTCCCCATCGGCTCCGTCTACCGGTTCTTCTCCAACAAGCGCGCGCTGGCCGACGCGCTGGCCCGGCGCAATCTGGACAGCTACACCGAACGCATCACCTCCCGCCTGGCCGTCATCCCGACCGCGGACTGGCGCAGCGCCATCGATGCCGTGCTGGACGAATACCTGGCGATGAAGCGCTCCGTGGCCGGATTCGCCCTCGTCGACTTCGGCGCGCCGGCCCCCGAGGACGACCCCGCCGGCGACGCCAACCAGCGGGTCGCGGGCCGGCTCACCGAACTGCTCTCCGGGCACCTCGGCCGCGCCCCCGACGAGGATCTGCTGCGCACCATCCTGGTCTGCGTCGAGGCCGCCGACGCCCTCCTCCAACTCGCCTTCCGTACCGACCCGTCGGGCGACCGGGCCATCGTCGCCGAGACCCGCATCCTGCTCCGGGCCTACCTGGCGCGCGTCCTGGACTGACCGGGCGACACCGTCCGGCCGCCCCGGGCGAGCCCGTCGCGTCAGCACCTCCCCACCGTGCGTACCGGTCGGTATGCTCGCCCTGCTTGCCGACGTACGCGCGCCACCGCTGCCGCCGCCCAGCGGCGGCTCGAACGTCTGCACCTTGCAGGTGCACCCCACCGACGCGGCCCGGCTGGGACTGGTGGACGGCGGCCCGGCCACCGTGGCGTCGGACGGCGGCGCGGTGACCGCCCCGGTCGGGATCACCGACGGTGTACGGCCCGGAGTGGTGAGCCTCCCGCACGGGTGGGGCCACCACCGCCCCGGCACCCGGCTCTCCGTCGCCGCGGTCCGCCCCGGCGTCAACGTCAACCAACTGCTCGACGGCACGCGGCTCGACCCGCTCTCCGGCACCGCCGTGCTCAACGGATTCCCGGTGACGGTGACACCCGCCGCGACACACGAGCCCGTGGCGCCGGCGGGGGCGCGGGTCGGGACACCGGCGGGGGCACCGGTCGTGCCCAAGTCGTGATCCCCGCGTTGACCTGGGGTTTTGCTCGTATTGCTCGCATGTCAACATCTTGTTAACGCTGTGAACCGCGCCCTAACGTCATCCGCACCGCCGAGTCCGGTGGGAGTTCAAGGGTGAGCGATAGGTATCCACATGCTGACAATCCTCGGCTTCGCCATGATTGCGACCTTTCTGGTCCTGATCATGTTGAAGAAGATGTCGCCGATCGCGGCGCTGGTCCTGATCCCCGCGCTGTTCTGCGTCGCGGTCGGGCAGGGCGCGAAGCTCGGTGACTACGTCATCGAAGGCGTCGGCAATCTCGCCCCGACCGCCGCGATGCTGATGTTCGCCATCGTCTACTTCGGCGTGATGATCGACGTCGGCCTCTTCGACCCGATCGTGCGGGGCATCCTGCGCTTCTGCAAGGCCGACCCGATGCGGATCGTCGTCGGTACGGCCGTGCTCGCCGCCATCGTCTCCCTCGACGGCGACGGCTCCACCACCTTCATGATCACCGTCTCGGCGATGTATCCGCTCTACAAGCGCCTGAAGATGAGCATGGTCGTGATGACCGGTGTCGCCGCCACGGCGAACGGCGTCATGAACACCCTTCCCTGGGGCGGCCCCACCGCCCGCGCCGCCACCGCGCTCAAGCTGGACGCGGGCGACATCTTCGTCCCGATGATCCCGGCGCTCGGCATCGGACTGGTCGCCGTCCTGCTTCTCGCCGTCGTGCTGGGCCGACGCGAGCGCAAGCGGCTCGGCATGCTCACCCTCGACGAGGTGCTGGCCACCGAGACGGCCACGGAGTCGGAGACCGTTCTCGTCGGGGCGGGCGGCGGCAGCGACCGTACCCGCAAGAACTCCGGCGGAGCCGGTACGGGCACGGGCGCAGGCGCGGACGGCGACGGAGCCGGGGACTCCGGGCCGGACGAGGGCGAGGACGAGGGCTTCAAGGGCCTGGACCCGAACCGGGCCACCCTGCGTCCCAAGCTCTACTGGTTCAACGCGGGCCTCACCGTCGCCCTGCTCACCGCGATGATCATGGAACTGATGCCGATCCCGGTGCTCTTCCTGCTCGGCGCGGCCCTCGCCCTCACGGTCAACTTCCCCCACATGCCCGACCAGCGGGCCCGGATCGCCGCCCACGCCGACAACGTCCTCAACGTCTCCGGCATGGTCTTCGCGGCCGCCGTCTTCACCGGCGTCCTCTCCGGCACGGGCATGGTCGAGCACATGGCCGACTGGCTCGTCGGCGCGATCCCCGACGGCATGGGCCCGCACATGGCGATCGTCACCGGCATCCTCAGCATCCCGCTGACGTACTTCATGTCCAACGACGGCTTCTACTTCGGAGTGGTCCCGGTGCTCGCCGAGGCGGGTGCCGCCCACGGTGTCTCCCCGCTGGAGATCGCCCGTGCCTCCCTGGTCGGCCAGCCCCTGCACATGTCGTCCCCGCTGGTCCCGGCCGTCTATGTGCTCGTCGGCATGGCGAAGGTCGAATTCGGCGACCACACCAGGTTCACCGTCAAGTGGGCCGCGCTCACCTCGCTGGTGGTGCTCTGCGCCGGACTCCTGTTCGGCATCATCTGACCGTGCGCACCCTCCAGGAGCCCGGCAGGGGCTGGCTGCTGCGCCTCGTCATCGCCTTCGCCTTCGCGCAGGGGGCGGTGTCGATGGCCCGGCCCGCCGTCTCCTACCGGGCTCTCTCGCTCGGTGCGGACGAGCGCGCCATCGGTGTGATCACCGGGGTGTACGCGCTCCTCCCGCTCTTCGCCGCCGTCCCGCTCGGGCGCAGGACCGACCACGGCCGGTGCGCGCCCCTGCTGCCCTTCGGCGTCGTCCTGATCGCGGGCGGCTGCGCCCTGAGCGGCCGGGCGGACTCGCTGACGGCGATGGCGGCCTGGAGCGGCGTGATGGGGCTCGGCCACCTCTGCTTCGTCATCGGCGCCCAGTCGATCGTCGCCCGTCAGTCCGCCCCGGCCGAACAGGACCGCAACTTCGGGCACTTCACCATCGGCGCCTCCCTCGGCCAGCTCATCGGCCCGATCGCCGCGGGGTATCTGATCTCCGAGCGGGACGGTGCCATGGCCCGTACGAGCGCATTCGCCCTGCTCGTCTCGGCCGCCGTCGCCGCCGTCTCCCTCGGCTCGCTCCGGCGCATCGAGCACCGGTCCGCGCCCGCGGCCCGCCGGGCCGACCCGGGCGCGAAGGTCCCCGTCGGCCGCATCCTGCGGGCCCGCGGCGTCCCGGCCGGGATCTTCATCAGCCTCGCCGTGCTCTCCGCGACCGACATCCTCACCGCGTATCTGCCGGTCGTCGGCGAACACCGGGGCATCGCCCCCGCCACCATCGGACTGCTGCTCAGTCTGCGCGCCGCCGCCACCATCGCCTGCCGCCTGGTGATGACCCCGATGCTCCGGGTCCTCGGCCGCACGGCGCTGCTCACCACGACCTGTCTGCTGGCCGGAGTGCTGTGCGCGGGCATCGCCCTGCCCGTCCCCGTGGCCGCGCTGGCCGTGATGCTCGCCGTGCTCGGCTTCTGTCTCGGGGTCGGGCAGCCGCTCTCGATGACGACCGTCGTCCAGGCCGCGCCGCCGGAGGCCCGGTCCACCGCGCTCGCCCTCCGGCTGACCGGAAACCGCCTGGGACAGGTCGCGGCCCCCGCGTCCGCCGGTCTGATCGCCGGGGTGGCGGGCATCGCGGCGCCGTTCGTCATGCTCGGCGCCCTCCTGATCGCGGCGGCGGGGCTGGGCGTACGCGGCGGGCGGGCCCGGAAGTCCGGTGCCGCCCCGACCGAACCGGCACCCCGGCCGGGCCGGCGCCACGCCGACCGCGACCGCGCCTGACACCCGCCGATGGCAGTTCACCGCCGCCAGGACCCGGCGGTTGACCTCAAGTCCACTGGAGGTCGTACGTTCCTCCCATGAGCATGGAAACCACGGCGTGGACACAGCTCCACAACGTCATGAACGCGCAAGCGGACCGACGCCCCTTCGACCCCGCCACCCTGCGGCGCATCGCCGCGTTCGCCCGCCCGCACCGGCGCCGGGTCGCCCTGTTCCTGATCCTGAGCGTGGCGACGGCACTGCTCGCGGTCGCCACCCCCGTCCTCGCCGGCCGCGTCGTGAACGCGATCGTGTCCGGCAAGGAGTCGGGCACCGTCACCCGGCTGTCCCTCCTCATCGCCGTGATCGCCGTCGCGGAGGCCGCACTGGGCCTGGTCAGCCGCTGGCTCTCGGCCAATCTCGGCGAGGGGCTGATCCTCGACCTGCGCACCGCCGTCTTCGACCATGTGCAGCGCATGCCGGTCGCGTTCTTCACCCGGACCCGCACCGGTGCGCTCGTCAGCCGCCTCAACAACGACGTCATCGGAGCCCAGCGCGCCTTCAGCAACACGCTGTCCGGCGTCGTCAGCAACGTCGTGACGCTGCTGCTCACCCTCGGCGTCATGCTCTCCATCTCCTGGCAGATCACCGTGCTCGCACTGGTGCTGCTGCCGGTGTTCGTGCTGCCGGCCCGGCGGATGGGCACCAGGATGGCGAGGCTCCAGCGGGAGGCCGCGGCCCACAACGCCGCGATGGGGACCCGGATGACCGAGCGCTTCTCCGCACCCGGTGCCACCCTGATCAAGCTCTTCGGCCGCCCCGCCGACGAGTCCGCCGAATTCGCCGTCAGAGCCGGCCGGGTGCGCGACATCGGCGTCCGCACGGCCATGGCCCAGTCCGCGTTCATCACCGCCCTCACCCTCGTGTCCGCGCTGGCACTCGCCCTGGTCTACGGGCTCGGCGGCTTCTACGCACTGCGCGGCCGGCTCGACGCGGGCGCGGTCGTGGCCCTGGCCCTCCTGCTGACCCGGCTGTACGCACCGCTCACCGCACTCGCCGGGGCGCGCGTCGAGGTGATGAGCGCGCTCGTCAGCTTCGAGCGGGTCTTCGAGGTCCTCGACCTCAAGCCGCTCATCGACCAGAAGCCGGACGCACGGGCGGTCCCGGACGGTCCGGTGTCCGTCGAGTTCGACCAGGTGCGGTTCGGCTACCCGTCCGCCGACAAGGTCTCGCTCGCCTCGCTGGAGGACGTCGCGAGCCTCGACACCCGCGGCGGCGACGAAGTACTGCGCGGGGTCTCCTTCCGCGCCGAGCCCGGACAGACGGTGGCACTCGTCGGCTCGTCCGGCGCGGGCAAGTCGACCATCGCCCAACTGCTGCCGCGGCTGTACGACACGGACGAGGGCGCGGTACGCATCGGCGGCGTCGACGTACGCGACCTGACCGCCGACACCCTGCGCGACACCCTCGGCATGGTCACCCAGGACGGCCACCTCTTCCACGAGTCGGTGCGCGCCAACCTGCTGCTCGCCCGCCCCGGAGCCGCCGAGGAGGACCTCTGGGACGCGCTGCGCCGCGCGCGCCTGGACGGTCTCGTCGCCTCGCTGCCCGACGGGCTCGACACCGTCGTCGGCGAACGCGGCTACCGGCTCTCCGGCGGCGAACGCCAGCGGCTGACCATCGCCCGGCTGCTGCTGGCCCGTCAGCGCGTCGTCATCCTCGACGAGGCCACCGCCCACCTCGACAACACATCCGAGGCGGCCGTCCAGGAAGCACTCACCGAGGCGCTCGCCGGACGCACGGCGGTCGTGATCGCCCACCGGCTCTCCACGGTCCGGGCGGCCGACCTCATCCTGGTCGTGGAGAACGGGCAGATCGTGGAGCGGGGCACGCACGACGAACTCCTCGCCGCGGGCGGCCGGTACGAGGAGCTGTACCGCACCCAGTTCGAGAACCCCGGTACGGAGCACGCCGAGCTCGGCCGGCAGCCCTCGGCGTGACGGGCGTCTCTGGCGCCCGAAAACTAACAGCGCTAGTTTGGGGTTGCGGACGCCCCCGTCCGCAACCGTGTCCGGGAGGAACAGCGATGAAGGCCCACGACGGCATGTACATCGACGGGGCCTGGCGGCCCGCCGCGGGAAGGGACACGATCACGGTCGTGAACCCGGCGGACGAACAGGTCATCGCCGAGGTCCCGGCCGGCGGGGCGGAGGACGTCGACGCCGCGGTACGGGCCGCCCGCGCCGCGCTCCCCGCCTGGGCGGCCACCGCGCCCGCCGAGCGTGCCGCGCGCATCGCCGCCCTGCGCGACGTACTCGTCGCCCGCAAGGACGAGATCGCCGGGACCGTCACCGCCGAACTCGGCGCGCCGCTGCCCTTCTCGCAGGCGGTGCACGCGGGCGTACCGGTCCTGGTGGCGGGCTCGTACGCCGAGCTCGCCGCCTCGTACGCCTTCGAGGACAAGGTCGGCAACTCCACCGTGTACGCCGAGCCGGTCGGCGTCGTCGGCGCGATCACTCCGTGGAACTACCCGCTGCACCAGATCGTCGCCAAGGTCGCCCCCGCGCTCGCGGCGGGGTGCACGGTCGTCCTCAAGCCCGCCGAGGACACCCCGCTGACCGCACAGCTCTTCGCCGAGGCCGTCGATGAAGCGGGCGTCCCCGCAGGCGTGTTCAACCTCGTCACCGGTCTCGGCCCGGTCGCCGGACAGGCCCTGGCCGAGCACGACGGCGTCGACCTGGTCTCGTTCACCGGCTCCACCGCCGTCGGCAGGCGGATCGGCGCCACGGCCGGCGCGGCCGTCAAGCGCGTCGCCCTCGAACTGGGCGGCAAGTCCGCCAACGTCATCCTGCCGAGCGCGGACCTGGCCAAGGCCGTCGGCGTCGGCGTCGCGAACGTCATGGGCAACTCCGGCCAGACGTGCAGCGCCTGGACCCGGATGCTGGTGCACACCTCGCAGTACGACGAGGCGGTCGCGCTCGCCGCGGAGGCGGCCGCCAAGTACGGCGACCGCATCGGCCCCCTCGTCAACGCCAAGCAGCAGGCGCGGGTGCGCGGCTACATCGAGAAGGGCGTGGCGGAGGGTGCCCGCCTCGTCGCGGGCGGCCCCGAAGCCCCGCGCGAGCAGGGCTACTTCGTCAGCCCCACCGTGTTCGCCGATGTCACCCCGGAGATGACCATCGCCCAGGAGGAGATCTTCGGCCCCGTCGTCTCGCTCATCCGCTACGAGGACGAGGACGACGCCCTGCGCATCGCCAACGGCACCGTGTACGGCCTCGCGGGCGCGGTCTGGGCGGGCGACGACGCGGAGGCGGTGGCGTTCGCCCGGCGGATGGACACCGGGCAGGTCGACATCAACGGTGGCCGGTTCAACCCGCTCGCCCCGTTCGGCGGCTACAAGCAGTCCGGCGTCGGCCGCGAACTCGGCTCCCACGGGCTCGCGGAGTACCTCCAGACCAAGTCCCTGCAGTTCTGACCGTTCCGCGTCCCTGCGGTTCCGGCCCTTCCGCCCGCCCGTTTCCCCTGCTGCCGCCCCTCAAGGAGCCTGTTCGTGGTCCGCGCCGCCGTACTGCCAGCCGTCGGAGCTCCCCTGGAGATCACCGACATCGAACTCCCGGAGCCCGGCCCCGGCCGGGTGAGGGTCGCCCTCGCCGCCGCCGGCGTCTGCCACTCCGACCTCTCGCTGTCCGACGGCACCATGCGGGTGCCCGTCCCCGCCGTCCTCGGCCACGAGGGCGCGGGCACCGTCGTCGCGGTCGGCGAGGGCGTCGGCCATGTGGCGCCGGGCGACGGCGTCGTGCTCAACTGGGCTCCCTCCTGCGGCAGTTGCCACGCCTGCGCGCTGGGCGAGGTCTGGCTGTGCGCGAACGCCCTGAACGGTGCGGGCGCCGTCCACGCCCGGCGCGCGGACGACGGCGGCGAACTGCACCCCGGTCTCAACGTCGCCGCGTTCGCCGAGGAGACGGTGGTCCCCGCGGGCTGCGTCCTGCCCGTTCCGGGCGGTGTCCCGCTCACCGACGCCGCTCTCCTGGGCTGTGCGGTCCTCACCGGATACGGCGCCGTGCACCACTCGGCGCGGCTGCGCGAGGGCGAGACGGTGGCCGTGTTCGGTGCCGGGGGAGTGGGCCTGGCCGCTCTCCAGGCCGCCCGTATCGCCGGTGCCTCGCGCATCGTCGCGGTCGACGTCTCCCCGCACAAGGAGGAACTGGCCCGCCGGGCGGGCGCCACCGACTACGTGGTCGCCTCGGAGAACACCGCCCGTGAGATCAGGGCCCTCACGGGCAAGCAGGGGGTGGACGCCGCCATCGAGTGCGTGGGCCGCGCCGTCACCATCCGCACCGCCTGGGAGTCGACCCGCCGCGGCGGCCGGACCACGGTCGTCGGCATCGGCGGCAAGGACCAGCAGGTCACCTTCAACGCCCTGGAGCTCTTCCACTGGGGACGCACCCTCTCCGGCTGCGTCTATGGCAACTCCGACCCGGCGCGGGACCTGCCCGTGCTGGCCGGACATGTCCGGGAGGGGCGGCTCGACCTGGGTGCCCTGGTGACGGAGCGCATCACCCTCGACGGCATCCCGGCGGCGTTCGACAACATGATCGCCGGCCAGGGCGGGCGGGCCCTGGTGGTCTTCTAGGACCCGTCCGGAAGGGACCCCGGCCGCTCCTGGCGGCGGCCGGCGGTCTCGCCCTGGGCAGCGCGACATTCCGCGTCGTCCACGGCCATCCGGTCCGGCTCACGGGCCGGATCCCGCCGCGTCGCGCCGGTCCGCGGACGCGTCCGGGAGACCGCCACCCCGGCCAGGCAGAGCAGCCCCCCGCCGACGGTGAGCGGCGCGGGCACCTCGTCCAGCAGCAGCCAGGACATCAGCACCACCAGCGCCGGGACCGCGTACGTGGTGGCGCCCATCCGTCCCGCCGTGGTCCTGGCGAGCGCGTAGGCCCAGGTGGTGAAGGCCAGCGCGGTCGGGAAGAGGCCCAGATAGACCATGTTCAGGGTGGCGGACAGCGGTGCGTCGGCGGCGTCGGAGATCAGCGCACCGGAGAACGGCAGGCAGGCGACGGTGCCGACCAGGCAGCCGAAGGTGGTGATCTGCAGCGCGGAGCCGTGCCGCAGGGCGGGCTTCTGGCGCACCACACCGGTCGCGTACGCCACGGCGGCCAGCAGGCACAGCAGTACGCCGAGCACCGACGCGCCGCCGTCACCGGACATCGAGAGCCCCACCACCGCGGCGCCCGCGAACGACACGGCCATGCCCGCCAGCAGCCTGCGGGGCAGCACCTCGCCCAGCATCCGGGCCCCGAGCAGCGCCATCAGCAGGGGGCCGACGTTCACCACCATCGCGGCCGTGCCCGCGTCGACCTGCTGCTCACCCCAGTTCAGCACCACCATGTACAGGCCGAACCAGAGCAGCCCGGACCAGATGATCCCCGGCCAGGCGGCCCGCGGAGGCAGCCCCTCGCGCCGCACCACCAGGAGCGTGCCGAGCGCCAGGGAACCCGCGAGCAGCCGGCCGAGGGCGAGCGCACCGGGAGAGTAGGCGTCGCCGGCGCTGCGGATGGAGACGAAGGCGGAGGCCCACAGCAGCACGGTGGTACCGGCCGCGGCGGCGGCCCGCCAGTCGCGGTGCGGAGCGGGTGGACCGGCGGGGGAGGAGGTCGGGGTCGTCATGGCCACGACCGTAAGGCCGCGACCGTTCGGCCCCTACCGAATTGTTGCCGGCTCGATGCCGAGGTGTTCGTACAACGCACGCTCCCCGTCCGGGGTGGCCTTCACCGCACGGCCTGACCCGATCCGTACGCACCACCCGGTGTCCAGCGCGTGGCGGCACAGCGCGGCACCCGCGACCCCGGCCAGGTGCGGCCTGCGCTCCGTCCAGTCCAGACAGCTCCGTACGAGAGGACGCCGCGAACCGGTCTCCAGGCCGATGCCCCGCTCGCCGAACCAGCGCAGGCCCGCATCGGTGAGCGCGAAGCCGGTTTCCTGCTCCAGCAGTCCCCGTACGGTCATGGCGTCGGCGATCACGATGCCGATCCGCCCCGCGAGATGGTCGTAGCAGGTCCGGCCGCGGGCCATCGCGCTGCTCGCGTTCACCGCGCTCAGGGTGCGCGGACGCTCCGGCGCGGCGCCGGGGACGACCTGGGCCGCCAGGTCCTCGACGAGATGCGCGGTCCGTTCGTCGGCCAGCCGCAGATAGCGGTGGCGGCCCTGCCGCTCCTCGGCCAGCAGCCCGCCCGCGACGAGCTTGCCGAGGTGTTCGCTGGCGGTCGACGGTGCCACGGAGGCGTATCCGGCCAGCTCTCCGGCGGTCCAGGCGCGGCCGTCGAGCAGGGCCAGACAGAAGGCCGCGCGGGTCTCGTCGGCGAGGAGCGCGGCCAGGGCGGCGAGCCGGGGCGCGGCCGGGTCGGGGTGTGCCATGCGTGCCATGCGTGCCATGTGAACCAGGATGCGTCAGGAACGCTTCGGCGCGGGCCGAACCGTTCCGGCCGGCGCCAGCAGCTCGTACTGGACCGAGAGGCCGTCGACCAGGGCCCGCAGCCCGGTCTCGAAGGCCCCCTCGTCGACCTTCTGGCGGCGCTCGGCCAGCAGATGGGCCTGGCCGAGGTGCGGGTAGTCGGCGGGGTCGTACGCCGTCTCGTCGTCGACGAAGCCGCGGGCGAAGGAGCCCAGTGCCGAACCGGTGATGAAGTACCGCATCAGGGCCCCGATGTACGTCGCCTGGGCGGGCGGCCAGCCGGCCCTGACCATCGCTCCGAACACCGCGTCGGCGACCCGGAGACCGGCCGGCCGGCGGCCCGGACCCTGGGCGAGCACCGGAACGATGTGCGGGTGCTCGGTGAGCGCCGCACGATAGGAGACGGCCCAGTCGTGCAGGGCGGTGCGCCAGTCGCGGGGGTCCGACTCGTCGAACATCGACAGGTCGACCTGCGCGGACACGGCGTCCGCGACCGCGTCCAGGATCTCGTCCTTGTTGCGGAAGTGGTTGTAGAGCGAGGGTCCGCTGACCCCGAGTCCGGCCGCGAGCCGACGGGTGGACACGGCGTCGAGCCCCTCGGAGTCCACGAGTGCGCTCGCCGCCTCGACGATGCGGTCTCTGCTCAGGAGGGGCTTGCGCGGTCGGGCCATGCGGCACATAGTAGGGCCTGCAAGCGAAAAACTAGCAGTGCTAATTAAAAGTGGGGAGTCGAAGGATGAACCTGGAGCTCGGCGAGGAGCAGGAAGCCGTCCGGCAGCTCGCCAAGGACTTCGTCGCCCGTGAGATCGCCCCGCACGTCGTGGAGTGGGACCGGGCCGAGAACGTCGACAAGTCGATCGTGAAGAAGCTGGGTTCTGTCGGCTTCCTCGGGCTGACGGTCCCCGAGGAGTACGGCGGCTCGGGCGGCGACCACCTCGCGTACTGCCTGGTCACCGAGGAGCTGGGCCGCGGCGACTCCTCGGTCCGCGGCATCGTCTCCGTCTCCCTCGGGCTCGTCGCCAAGACCATCGCCGCCTGGGGCGACGAGGAGCAGAAGCGGCACTGGCTGCCGAGGCTCACCGCGGGCGAGGCGATCGGCTGCTTCGGCCTCACCGAGCCCGGCACCGGCTCGGACGCCGGAAACCTGACGACGAGGGCCGTCCGGGACGGAGGGGGCACCTCCCGATCGAGCGGAGCCGGGAGTGGGGGAGGCTACGTCATCAACGGCAGCAAGATGTTCATCACCAACGGCACCTGGGCCGACGTGGTGCTGCTCTTCGCCCGCACCAACGACACCCCCGGCCACAGGGGCATATCCGCCTTCCTGGTCCCCACCGACACCCCCGGCCTCAGTCGCCGCACCATCCACGGCAAGCTCGGCCTGCGCGGCCAGGCCACCGCCGAGGTGATCCTGGAGGACGTCCGGGTGCCCGCGTCGGCACTCCTGGGCCCGGAGGGCAAGGGCTTCTCCATCGCCATGTCCGCCCTGGCCAAGGGGCGGATGTCGGTAGCGGCCGGCTGCGTCGGCATCGCGCAGGCCGCCCTCGACGCCGCCGTGGGCTACGCGGGCGAGCGCGAGCAGTTCGGCAAGTCCATCGCGAGCTACCAGCTCGTCCAGGAACTCATCAGCGACATCTCCGTGGACGTCGACGCGGCCCGGCTGCTGACCTGGCGGGTGGCGGACCTCGTCGACCGCGGCGAGGACTTCGCCACCGCCGCCTCCAAGGCGAAGCTCTTCGCCTCCGAGGCCGCCGTCCGCGCCGCCAACAACGCGCTCCAGGTCTTCGGCGGCTACGGCTACATCGACGAGTACCCGGTCGGCAAGCTGCTGCGCGACGCCCGGGTGATGACGCTGTACGAGGGCACCAGCCAGATCCAGAAGCTGATCATCGGCCGCGCGCTGACGGGGGTCTCCGCCTTCTGACCTGCGCTGTCGCTCGAACGGGCGTCTGAGTACCGGTTGAGTACGGGAACGGATGTGGCGCACGCCATGTCGGCCGATGCTGGGCGCATGAGTGAGACAGCAACGGTCAAGCAGCAGGGCACCGCGGCCTTCTACGGCCAGGCCGTCGCCTCCTTCGGGGTGGCGATCGGTGCGGTGGCTCTCGGTATCTACTTCCTCGACGCCGACGCCTGGGTCCGCGGATTCCTCGCGATCGGCGTCCTCTACCTCGTCACCTCCTGCTTCACCCTGGCCAAGGTCATCCGGGACCGCCAGGAGGCGGGGCGGATCGTCAGCCGGGTCGACCAGGCCCGGCTGGAGAAGATCCTCGCCGAGCACGACCCCTTCCAGAAGCTCTGACAGTCCCTCCGGACAAGCCCTAAGCGCTTGCTCAGGTTCGGGGTATGGTGTTCGTCCTGCTGACGAGAGGGGCGAGTGACGATGAGCACGGCGGAGGAGACCGACGGCGACAGCGCGCCGTGGGCCGAGGTGACGCCCGAGGCGGCCAGGCGGCTGCTCGTCGCCGCCGTCGACGCCTTCGCCGAGCGCGGGTACCACGCCACCACCACCCGCGACATCGCGGGCCGGGCGGGGATGAGTCCCGCCGCGCTCTACATCCACTACAAGACGAAGGAAGAGCTGCTCCACCGGATCAGCAGGATCGGCCACGACCGCGCCCTGTTCGTCCTGGAGGCGGCCGCCGACGGCGGAGGTACGGCGGCCGAGCGGCTGGCCGAGGCCGTACGGTGCTTCGTCCGCTGGCACGCCGAGCGGCACACCACCGCCCGCGTGGTCCAGTACGAACTCGACGCCCTCGGCGAGGAGCACCGCGCCGAGATCGTCGAGCTGCGCCGCAGGAGCGACGCGGTGGTGCGCCGGATCATCAGTGAGGGCGTGCGGGCGGGGGAGTTCGATGTTCCCGACGTCCCGGGCACCACGCTCGCGGTGCTCTCGCTCTGCATCGACGTGGCGCGCTGGTTCAACGCGCAGGGCAGCCGGACGCCGGACGAGGTCGGCGAACTCTACGCCGACCTCGTGCTGCGCATGGTCGCGGCGGAACGTCAGAAGTAGCGGAACGTCAGAATCAGCGGTACGTCGGAAGCGGCGGTGCGTCGGAAGCCGCCGCAGGCCGGAAGCGGCGGTACGTCAGAAGTAGTAGCGCGACACCGACTCGGCCACGCACACCGGCTTGTCGCCGCCCTCGCGCTCGACCGTGACGACGGCGGTGACCTGTACCCCGCCCCCGGCCTCCTCGACGCTCCTCAGGACGGCCGAGGCGCGCAGCCGTGAGCCCACGGGCACGGTGGACGGGAAACGGACCTTGTTCGTCCCGTAGTTGATGCCCATCTTCATGCCCTCGACCCGCATGATCTGCGGTACGAGCGCCGGCAGCAGCGAGAGCGTGAGATAGCCGTGCGCGATCGTCGTGCCGAACGGCCCGGTGGCGGCCCGCTCCGGGTCCACATGGATCCACTGGTGGTCGCCGGTGGCCTCGGCGAAGAGGTCGATCCGCTTCTGGTCCACCTCCAGCCAGTCGCTGTGCCCCAGCTGCTCGCCCACCCCGTCGCGCAGCTCCTGCGCGGACGTGAAGATCCTCGGCTCTGTCATGTCCCTGGTCCCTGCCCTTCCAGCTCCAGTCCATCCTTCATCGCGCTGTCTAAGCGCTTGCTCAGCATGGTTGGCGGGTGCGTTCCTGTCAACGACGGACCGGCCGGAGGCGGGCCAGTAGGGTTGGAGGGGTGCCCCAGATCCCACAGACACTCCATGAACTCACGGTCGGACAGCTCTCCGCGCGCAGCGGCGCGGCGGTTTCGGCCCTGCACTTCTACGAGACCAAGGGCCTGATCAGCAGCCGCCGCACCAGCGGTAACCAGCGCCGCTACAGCAGGGACGCGCTGCGCCGGGTCGCGTTCGTCCGTGCGGCGCAGCGGGTCGGCATCCCGCTCGCCACCATCCGGGACGCCCTCGCCGAACTTCCCGAGGAGCGCACCCCGAACCGCGAGGACTGGGCGCGGCTCTCCGCGGCCTGGCGCTCCGAACTGGACGACCGCATCGAGCAGTTGGGGCGGCTGCGGGACCATCTCACCGACTGCATCGGCTGCGGCTGTCTGTCCCTGGAGAACTGCGTGCTCTCCAACCCGAACGATGTCTCCGGCCAGCGGATCAGCGGCTCGCGTCTGATGCCGGAGCGTCCGCCGGCCGAGGGTCCGTAGCTCTGCTCGGAAGCATGTTTGTGTCGGGCCCGACTGTGTCGCTCATGTGCACCCGGGCAGGTGATCAAGAAGGCAACGGCGGTGGGCGCGGACGACGGATGCAACGGGCGGGCCGGACCAGGGGCCGTGGACGTCGGGGAGGGCCGGACGATCGGCGGCCGGTGCCGGCTCGTCGAGCGGCTGGGCCACGGCGGGATGGGTACCGTCTGGCCGGCCCGGGACGAGATGGTGCGCCGGGACGTCGCGATCAAGGAGCCGCGGTTCCCCGACGAGTACTCCGATATCCAGCGGCAACGGTTCTTCGCGCGGATGCTCCGGGAGGAGCGGTCCCTCGCCGGTGTCGTCCACCCCGATGTCGTGGCGCTGCACGACGTCGTCACCGAGGGCGGACAGCCCTGGCTCGTCATGGAGTTGGTGCGGGGCCGTTCCCTGGCGGACCTCCTGGAGGAGGGCACGCTCGCCTCGCCGGAGGCGGCGCGGATCGGCCTCGCGGTGGTCGACGCGCCGGCCGCGGCGCATACGGGCGGGGTGCTGCACCGGAACATCCCGGGACCTGGTCCTGACATGCGGGGCCCCGGGCCCGCCCGCCCGGGTGCCGGGCGGGCGCGGGCCTGCCGGAGAGGTTCGACGCCCGTCACGCCACCGATGCCAGATCCCGCCGAGGTGCGCTCCGGGCCTTCGCCAGTGCCCGCGGGGTGAGCACCGGCTGCGGCACCACGATCCCGCACCCCGTGCAGACCGGCCCCGACCACGGCTCGCACTCCAGATCCTGCCGCCAGCGGATCGCGGCGCCCGCGCACACCGGGCAGACCGTACCGGGCTCCGACTCCAGCGCCGTGATCAGCCGCCGCAGGACCTCGGCGAGCGGCGCCGACGGGTGCACCGCCGGGTCCTCGCACCGCGCGACCCCGTAGCCGCCCCAGGTGCGCCGGTGCCAGTCGTCGAACGCGCCGGGCCGTCGCAGCCCGTCGTGCTTCTCCCGCCTGCGGCGCTCGGCGAACCCCGCCTCGTAACCGAGCCAGACCGCCCGCGCCGCCTCCAGCTCGTCCAGCGCGCGCATCAGCCGCGCCGGATCGGGGGACCGGTCCTCGGGCCCGATCCCGTGCCGGGTGCACAGATGGTCCCAGGTCGCCCGATGCCCGTAAGGGGCGAACCTCTCCAGGCACTTGCGCAGCGAATACCGCCGCAGCGCCAGGTCGCTCCGCGGATCGCGGACCTGTCTCGCAAGACTTCGGAATCCCGCCACCGCACCGTCACCTCCGTCGCTCGTACTTCGGCGTCAAGGAATGGACGTACGGCTGCCCCGTTCGGATCCCACGAAGACTGATGTTGTCCGGAATTCGGCGCGAGCCGTCAGCGCGGCGCCGCAGCCTGCGGCGGCATGTGACGATTCGGAAAAGGTGACGGTTGCTCACCTTACCGGCGGGTCATACCGCCAGTAACCTCCGGCGCATCGGCCTCTCGGAGGAGCACGCATGCCCCCACGCACCGTCAAGTTCAGAGCCGCCACCGTCGCGGCGGTTCTCGCCCTCGGCACCACCCTGCTGGCGGCCTCGCCGCAGGCCGGTGCCGCAGCGGAACCCGCCCCCGTCACCGACTACTGCCAGGGGCAGTGCGACGACATCCTGCCGCCCGGCGAGAACGGCAACGCCACCCTCGTCGACATCCTCGGCAACAAGGCGTTCGGTACGCACCCCGCGCACAGCGACGACCAGCTCGACCGCTACAACGGCCTGGTGGCCGGACAGTCGGGTCTCACCGACCAGAAGCTGACCGACTTCTTCAACGACGCCTCCTTCGGCGTGTCCACGGACCAGGTCGAGTCCGTCACCTCGCCGCGCGACGACGTCACCATCACCCGTGACAAGGCGTCCGGTGTCCCGCACATCAAGGGCACCACCCGGTACGGCACCGAGTTCGGCGCCGGATTCGCCGCCGGGCAGGACCGGCTCTGGCTGATGGACCTCTTCCGGCACATCGGACGCGGCGAACTGACCTCGTTCGCCGGCGGCGCTCTCGCCAACCAGGGCCTGGAGCAGCAGTTCTGGCCGCAGGCCCCGTACACCGAGGCAGATCTCGAAGCCCAGGTCGAGTACATCAGGACCCACGAGGGCGCCCGCGGCGAACAGGCCATGGCGGATGCCCAGGCGTACGTCGACGGCATCAACGCCTACCGCGAGAAGTCCAAGAACGGCCGCTACTTCCCGGGCGAGTACGTCCTCACCGGCAAGATCGACGCCATCACCAACGTCGGCGAGATCCAGCCGTTCAAGCTGACCGACCTGATCTCCATCGCCTCGGTCGTCGGCGGCCAGTTCGGCGGCGGCGGTGGCGGCGAAGTGCAGGCGGCGCTCTCGCTGCTGGCCGCCCAGCAGAAGTACGGCGTCGCCGAAGGCACCAAGGTCTGGGAGTCGTTCCGCCAGCGCGAGGACCCCGAGGCCGTGCTGACGATCCACGACGGCACCTCGTTCCCGTACGCGGGCAAGCCCGCCGAGGCGCGCGGCACCGCGCTGCCCGACGCCGGGTCCGTCACCGCCGACCCCCTCATATACGACCGGACCGGCTCCGCGGGCACCGACAGGAAGGCCCCGGTCAAGGCCCCGGCCACGCTCAAGAAGGCCCAGGGCATCTACGACGACGGCGTGATCCCCGAGGGCTCGCTGCCCGGCTCCGGCTCCGGCGCCCAGAGGCGCGGCATGTCCAACGCCCTGCTGGTCTCCGGCAAGCACACCGCGAGCGGAAACCCCATCGCCGTGTTCGGACCGCAGACCGGCTACTTCGCCCCGCAGCTGATGATGCTCCAGGAACTCCAGGGGCCGGGCATCAGCGCCCGCGGCGTCTCCTTCGCCGGCGTCGGCATGTACATCCAGATGGGCCGTGGCCAGGACTACGCCTGGAGCGCCACCTCGGCAGGCCAGGACATCACCGACACCTACGCCGTCGACCTGTGCGAGCCCGACGGCTCCACACCGACCAAGGACGCCACGCACTACCTCTACCGCGGCACCTGCACCGCCATGGAGACGCTGGAGCGCACCAACTCCTGGAAGCCGACCGTCGCCGACTCCACGGCGAAGGGCTCCTACCGGATGCAGGTGCGGCGCACGAACTACGGCATCGTCACCCACCGCGCCACCGTGGGCGGCAAGCCCGTCGCGTACACCTCGCTGCGCTCCACCTACCGCCACGAGGCCGATTCGATCATCGGCTTCCAGATGCTCAACGATCCGTCGTACGTCAAGGACGCCGCCTCCTTCCAGCAGGCGGCGAGCCATATCGACTACGCCTTCAACTGGTTCTACGCCGACTCCCGCACCGCCGCCTACTACAACAGCGGCATGAACCCGGTGCGCGCGGCGGGCGTCGACCCGGCGCTGCCGGTGCGGGCCGAGCGGGCCTACGAGTGGCAGGGGTACGAGCCGGCCGCCAACACCGCCGCGTACACCCCGTTCGCCGAGCACCCGCACTCCAGCGGGCAGGACTACTACATCTCCTGGAACAACAAGCAGGCCAAGGGGTACGCCGCCGCGGGCTTCGGCCTCAGCGCCGTGCACCGGGGCGATCTGCTGGACGACCGGGTGTCGGAGCTGGTCGAGGAGGGCGGGGTGACGCGTGCGTCCCTCACCCGGGCCATGGCCCAGGCCGCGGTCACCGATCTGCGCGGCGAGCAGCTGCTGCCCGAACTGCTGAAGGTGATCCGCTCCCGGCCGGTGACCGATCCCGAACTGAACGGTGCCGTACAGCAGTTGGAGTCCTGGCGGGCGGCGGGATCGCAGCGCAGGGAGAGCAGCCCCGGTTCGCACGCGTACACCCATGCCGACGCGGTGCGGATCATGGACGCGTGGTGGCCGAAGCTGGTCGAGGCCGAGTTCAGGCCGGGGCTCGGCGACGGCCTGTACGGAGCGCTGACCGCCAACCTCGCCACCGACGAATCCCCGGCGGCGAGCCACGGGCCGAGCGGGGCGCACAGCGGATCCGCGTTCCAGTACGGCTGGTGGGGCTTCGTGGACAAGGACCTGCGCCAGGTCCTGGGGCAGCAGGTCAAGGGGCCGCTGGCCAGGACGTACTGCGGCAACGGCGATCCGGACAGCTGCCGTGACGCACTGCTCGCGTCCCTGAAGCAGGCCGCGGCCCGGCCCGCGACGGAGGTCTATCCGGGGGACGACAGCTGCAAGGCGGGCGAGCAGTGGTGCTCCGACTCGATCGTCCACCGGCCGCTCGGCGGGATCGCCCAGAAGTCCATCCACTGGCAGAACCGCCCGACGTACCAGCAGGTGGTGGAGTTCCCCGCCCACCGGTAGGGGGAACCACGGTGCCGGGCGGGTCCGAAGTTCTCGGGCCCGCCCGGCGCCGTCTCACCGGTACTGGAGGTACCGCTTGCGTACGGCCCGGAACGCGGCGAGATCCTCCGCCCAGGCCCCCACCACCTCGTCCGTGTCCGCCCCCGCGTCGATCATGGTGCGGACCCGGGTGTTGCCGGTGAGCTTGTCGATCCAGTTGTCCGAGCGCCAGGCGAAGCCGCTCCAGGTCCGCTTCGCCGTCACCAGCAGCGCGATCCCCGTGCGCACCGGATCGAAGACCTCGCGGTCCTGGACGTGCAGTTGCACACCGCCGACCGTCTTCCCCTGGAACTTGGAGAACGTCGGCGCGAAGTACGCCTCGCGGAACGCGACCCCGGGCAGGTCCAGCGCGTTCGCCGCCGCCGCCCACCGGTGGTCGACGCCCTCCGCGCCGAGCAGTTCGAACGGCCGGGTCGTGCCGCGCCCCTCGGAGAGGTTCGTGCCCTCGAACAGGCAGGTCCCCGAGTAGACCAGCGCCGTGTCGGGCGTCGGCATGTTGGGGCTCGGCGGTACCCACGGCAGCCCGGTCGCGTCGAAGAAGTCCGAGCGCTTCCACCCGGACATCTTCACGATGCGCAGGTCCACCGGCCGCTCGGCCAGGAACCGGGCGTTGAAGAGCAGCGCCAGTTCGGTGACCGTCATGCCGTGCGCCTGCGCGATCTCCCGGCGGCCCACGAACGTGCCGAACGCCGGGTCGAGCACCGGGCCGAGCGCCGCCCGCCCGGTCACCGGGTTCGGCCGGTCCAGGACGACGAACCGCTTCCCCGCGAGGGCCGCCGCCTCCATGCAGTCGTACAGCGTCCAGATGTACGTGTAGAAGCGGGCGCCGGCGTCCTGGATGTCGAAGACGACCGTGTCCACGCCGGACGCCGTGAAGACATCGGCGAGTGCCTGCCCGCTCTTCAAGTACGTGTCGTAGACCGGGAGTCCGGTCGCCGGGTCGTCGTACCGCCCCTCCGAACCGCCCGCCTGCGCGGTGCCGCGGAAGCCGTGCTCCGGGCCGAAGACGGCGATCAGGTCCACCCGCTCGTCCGGGTGCATCACATCGACGATGTGACGCACGTCGGAGGTGATCCCGGTCGGGTTGGTGACGATCCCGACCTTCTCGCCCTTCAGCAGTGCGTAGCCGTCCGCGGCCAGCCGGTCGAAGCCGGTGCGGACCCGGCCGTGCCCCTTGCCCGGAGCCGGTGCGGCGGTCGCGGCCCCGGCCCCGGCGGCCGTCGCCGCGAGGGCCCCCACCGCACCGCCGGCGGCCAGCAAACCACGTCTGGACAGGCTCATTCGGCTACCTCCATGATCGCGACGCATGTCATGGTCACGCACGCTAGCGCGCGTTCAGGCCATACGGAATGAGCCGGACGGGACGGGTGTGACAGGAGTGCCGCCCGAGCGGCATCCGCCTCTTCCGCTCCGGCATACCGACTGGTTAGTCTGCCAGTGCAGTCGGCTGAGAGAGGCGGGACCCGATGAGTGCGGTGCAGGGCACGGGCGTGGTGGTCACAGGGGCCGGAGGCGGCATCGGAGCCGCGCTGGCCCGCCGGTTCGCCGCGGAGGGTGCGCGGGTCGTGGTCAACGACCTCGACGAGGCGAGGATCAAGACACTGGCCGAGGAGATCGGCGGCATCGCCGTCGCCGGTGACGCCTCGCAGATCGTCGACGCCGCCAGGGACGCGCTCGACGGCACCGTCGACGTCTACTGCGCCAACGCCGGCCTCGCCTCGCCCGGCGACGTCTGCGCCGACGAGGAGGTCTGGGCCGCGGCCTGGGACGTCAATGTGATGGCCCATGTCCGCGCGGCCAGGGCGCTGCTGCCCCACTGGCTGGAGCGCGGCAGCGGACGATTCGTCTCGACCGCCTCCGCCGCCGGACTGCTGACGATGATCGGCGCCGCGCCGTACAGCGTCACCAAGCACGGCGTCGTCGCCTTCGCCGAATGGCTCTCGCTCACCTACCGCCACCGCGGCATCAAGGTCCACGCGATCTGCCCGCAGGGCGTGCGTACGGACATGCTCACCGCCGCCGGATCGGCCGGGGAGCTCGTCCTGGCCCCCAGCGCCATCGAGCCCGAGGCGGTCGCGGACGCGCTCTTCGACGCCATGGCCGAGGACCGCTTCCTCGTCCTGCCGCACCCCGAGGTCGCCGGGTACTACCGGGCCCGCGCCAAGGACACCGACCACTGGCTCGGCAGCATGAACCACCTCCAGCAGAAATGGGAGGAGACCGGCGCATGACCGAGTCGATCTACGCGGCCAAGCCGTGGATCCCCCTGCTCAGCGAGGCCCAGCGGGCCCCCGTCAGCCCGGCCCCCAGCCTCGTCCACGCCTTCCGGGACTCCGTCGCCCGCAGCCCCGGGCACCCCGCTCTCGCCTACTTCGACGGACGCCTGAGCTACCGCGAGACGGACGCGCTCTCCGACTCGGTGGCCGGTCACCTCGCCGCCGAGGGCCTGGAGCGCGGCGACCGCGTCGCGATCATGCTGCAGAACACCCCGCAGTTCGTGCTTGCGCTGCTCGGCGCCTGGAAGGCCGGCGCCACGGTCGTCCCGCTCAATCCGATGTACAAGTCCGGCGAGGTCGGCCACGTACTGAAGGACGCCGAGGTCACCGCGCTGATCTGCGCGGACCGGGCCTGGGAGGCGTATCTGCGGGACACCGCGGCCGGCGCCCCGACGGTACGGATCGCCCTCACCACCAGTGAGCTCGACCTCCAGAGGCAGAACGACGAACGGGTACTCGGCTTCGACCGGCTGCCCGTGCCCGAGGACGCCGACGACCTGGTCGCCGTCGCCCGGCGGGGCACCAGGGCTCCCGAGGGGCGCGAACCCACCGCCGCCGACGTGGCGTTGATCAGCTACACCTCCGGGACCAGCGGCACCCCCAAGGGCGCCATGAACTCCCACGGCAACATCATGATCAACGCCGAGCGCCAGCGGACCGGGCACCCCGTCCCCGAGGGCTCCTCCTACTTCGCGCTCGCCCCGCTCTTCCACATCACCGGCATGGTGTGCCAGCTGGCCGCCTGCCTCACCAACGCGGGCACCCTCGTCCTCGCGTACCGCTTCCACCCCGGCGTCGTCCTCGAAGCCTTCGCCGAACACCGCCCCGCCTACACCGTCGGCCCGTCCACCGCCTTCATGGCGCTGGCCGCCCACCCCGACGCCACCCCCGAGCACTTCACCTCCTTCCGGGTGATTTCCTCGGGCGGCGCGCCGCTGCCGCCCGCCCTGGTCGAGAAGTTCCGGGCGGGCTTCGGCCCGTACATCCGCAACGGCTACGGCCTCACCGAGTGCACCGCCCCCTGCGCCTCCGTACCGCCGGAGCGCGAGGCCCCGGTCGACCCGGTCTCCGGGACCCTGTCCGTCGGTGTCCCCGGCCCCGACACGGTGGTCAGGATCCTCGACGAGAACGGCGAGGAGGTGCCCTTCGGCGAGCAGGGCGAGATCGCGGTCCGGGGCCCGCAGGTGGTCTCCGGCTACTGGCGGCTGCCCGAGGCCACCGCCGCCGCCTTCCCGGAGGGCGAGCTGCGCACCGGCGACATCGGCTTCATGGACAGCGAGGGCTGGCTCTACGTCGTCGACCGCAAGAAGGACATGATCAACGCCTCCGGCTTCAAGGTCTGGCCGCGTGAGGTGGAGGACGTCCTCTACACCCACCCGGCGGTCCGGGAGGCGGCCGTCGTCGGTGTCCCCGACGCCTACCGGGGCGAGACCGTACGCGCCTATGTGAGCCTGCGGCCCGGCGCCTCGGTCGGACCCGAAGAACTGGGCGCGTACTGCAAGGAACGGCTTGCCGCGTACAAGTACCCGCGCGAGGTCGAGATCCTGACCGAACTCCCGAAGACGGCGAGTGGGAAGATCCTCAGGCGGGAACTGCGTTCCCCTCGATGACCGATTCACGCGGAAGGCAGGTGGCGGCAATGGCCAAGGCGACGGACGGGGACCCGGCTCCCGTCCCTCAGCGGCTGCTGGCCGCCGCCACCCGGCTCTTCGCCGAGCAGGGCTACGACCGCACCTCGGTCCAGGAGATCGTCGAGGCGGCGGGCGTCACCAAGGGCGCGCTCTACCACTACTTCGGCTCCAAGGAGGACCTCCTCCAAGAGGTCTACGCCCGGGTGCTCCGCCTCCAGCAGGAGCGCCTCGACGCCTTCGCCGGCGCCGACGCGCCCGTCGAGCAGCGGCTGCGCGACGCCGCGGCGGACGTGGTCGTCACGACCATCGAGAACCTCGACGACGCCTCGATCTTCTTCCGGTCCATGCACCATCTGAGCCCGGAGAAGAACAAGCAGGTCCGGGTGGAGCGGCGCCGCTACCACGAGCGCTTCCGGGCCCTGGTGGAGGAGGGCCAGCGGAGCGGGGTGTTCTCCACGGCCACCCCGGCGGACCTGATCGTCGACTACCACTTCGGTTCGGTCCACCACCTGTCCACCTGGTACCGCCCCGACGGCCCGCTCAGTCAGCAGGAGGTCGCGGACCACCTGGCCGACCTGCTGCTGCGTGCCCTGCGTCCGTAGGCCCTGCGAGCCGGTCGAGGAGCGCTTGGGCCGCCGGGTTGCGGAGCTCGGGGCCACCTGTGCGGACCGAGCCGGGCTCGCGGGGCCCGGACGCCCGCCCGGCGAGGACCACGGTCCGGCCGGGCTCCGGCCGGCGGATGCTCAGACACGGCAGCCCCGCGTCCTCGCCGATCCGCCGTGGCACGATCGCCACGCCGATCCCGGCCCGTACGAGATCGACGAGCAGCCGGATCTGGGTGACGTCGCAGGTGATCCGGCGCTCCAGCCCGCAGTGCGCGGCCAGCCTCCGCACCGCGGTCTCCGGGCCGGTGCCCGCGCGGAAGTCCACGAACGGTTCGTCGGAGAGGTCCTTGATCAGGGTGCGCCCGGCGGTCGCCGGCCGATGGCCCGGCGCGGTGATGAGCACCAGGTCCTCGTGCCAGGTCGCGAACCCGACGATGCCTTCGGGGAGTTCGGCGGCGTCCGGTGCGAGATGGGCGAGGTCCAGCTCACCGGCCCGCAGCCCCGCGACCAGCTCCGGTGTCGTCGCCTCGCGCAGCGAGATCTGCACCCCCGGCCACAGCCGGTGGTACGAGGCCGCTCGGCCGCCAGATCCACGCAGGTCAGCGTCTGGATCGTGCCGATCCTGCCCCGGCCGGTCACCAGCCCCGCCACGGCCGCCACCGCGTCCCGGGCCGCCTCCGTCCCGGCGAGCACCGACCGGGCCGCGGGCAGCAGTGCCCGGCCCGCCTCGGTGAGGTCACCCGCCTGTCGGTCCGGTCGAACAGATCGGCCCCCAGCTCCCGTTCGAGGTTGCGCACGGAGGTGCTCAGCGCGGACCGCACGATCGGCTCGGCACGGGCGGCGGCGGTGAAACCGCCGTGCGTGACCACCGCCATGAAGTGGCGGAGTTGGCGTGGCTCCATCCATCCACGCCATCGATCGCAGCCGGCTGAACCATCTGTTGGACCGATCACGGGTGCGGGCCGAAGCTGGAGGTATGACTCACATCCAGTCGTCCGCGCACGTCCCCGCACTCTGGACCGCGGCGTACGGCCCCCACCACGCGCCGGCCGTGCGCTTCGCCGCCCGGTGCCTGCTGCGGGTGAGGGCCTTCGTACGCGATCTGGCGCTGGCGGACCACGTGGGTTCCGGCGGCTACTGAGGCAGCCCTTGGAGGGAGCGAAGGCCCGAAACCCGTTGGTGGGGCCGGAGCGCGCGCGGTTAGCATCCGACGATGCGAACGCCGGTCGACGAACAGTTCCGCGCCCTGGGCCGACTGATCGGGCACGAGGACCCCGGGCAGCGTCATCTCGGGCTGGTCCGGCTGACCGAGCGCGTCACCGGGTGCCCCCCGTTCGACGACGGGGAGATGGACGCACTCGCCGGGCTGCTGCCCGCATCGCTGACCGGACTGCCGGAGGCCGATCTCCTCCTGGCCGGGCTCTACGAGCGACTCGGCCACCGTCTGAGGGGCCGTCCCCGGCCGCCGTGGCGCACGTCCGGGCAACTGCCGGTACGGGTACGGATCGCCTGGCTGCGCGCCGATGTGTTCCACGATCCCGAGGTGCTCCGCGACGAGGCCCCGGGTGAACTCCTCTACCAGGCCGTGCGGGGGGCGGGCATCACCGGTACGCACCGGCCGGCGCGGCTCGTGGACGAACTGGCGGGCAGCGGTGATCCGGTGCTTCAGGCCGAGGCGCTGCGGCTGGCCCGGGAGGGGCTGCACGCCGGACTGCTGGCCCCGGCGCTGGTCCGGGAGGACCTGATCGGTCTGCTGGGAGCCGGCAGCGCCCCGGTCGTCGCCGGTGCGCTGGGCGGACTCGCCGAACCGTGGGCGTCGACGGACCCGCTGCCGCCCGGCCTCCTCGCTCCGTTCCTCTCCGCCGATCCGGTACGGCCGAGGTCCGGGGGACCGGCGGAGGGTCCGGTGCGGGGACAGGCCGGGGGACCGGCGGAGGACGCTGTGCGGGAATGCCCCGCGGTGGCCGATGCCGCCCTCGCTGCCGCCGCGCGCCACGGCCACCGGGACCTGCTGCGCCACGTCGTCGGCGACCCCGGTCTTCCGCCGGGCCTTCGCCGGCGCGGGATGGAACTGCTCGGCGAGCTGGCGGACCGCGACGACATCGGCGAGCTGACGGCCGTCGCCGCCCGTGATCCCCTGCTGCTCGGCGGCCCGGCCGTGGCCTGCCTGCGCGGTCTCCACCGGCGCGGGCACTTCCCGGACGGTCCCCACGTCTCCGCCGTCATCGGCCTGGCCCTGTCCGATCACTCGATCCCGCCCCGCGACGTGGCGACGATCCTCTTCACCTCCCGGAAGGAAACGCTCCGGGTACTGACGGACGCACCGGCCGACGATCCGGGCTGGCCGCGACGGCTCGCCCTGCTGGTGGCCCTGGCCGGGCAAGGAGCCGACGATCTCCCGATCGGGGACGCCGTCGCACACGTACTGCCCTCCGCCCCCGCCCCCGGGCCGTTCCTCGACGCGATCCGCGAACTGCGCCACGAGGGTGCCGAGGAGGCCGTGATCGCCCTGCTGCCCTCGGCGCCGGCCGCGGCCCTGGACGCGCTGGAGGCGATCGGAGGCGACCGGACGGTACTGGCCCTGCGCGAAGGGCTGGGCCTCACCACGGACGGGACAGCGCCCCATCTGCGCGCCGTACGCAACCGCGCCCTCGAACTGCTGTGGCAGCTGAACCGCGATCCGGTGCAGCGCCGCGCCCTTCTCGTACGGCTCGACCCCGTCGATCTGCCGCCGCGCATCGCGGCCGACCTCGGCGGACCGGACGAGCGCGAACTGGCCCTGCTGAGTTCCCACCTGGACCCGGACGCGCCGGTGGCGGCGCTGTGCCGGCTGGCGGCCCACGGCAACGCCGGCACCCTCCCGGTCATCGCCGACCTGCTGCTGCGCATCGTGGCCGAGCAGGCCGCGTCGAGGAGCCCGGACGCGGCGCCCCGGACAGGGGAGCACGGACAGCCGGCCGGTGAGCCCGCGGTGCCGCAGGAGGTCCTGGACGCCGTGAGCGCCCTGGGCCGCCGGCTCCACGGACGGGGCGCGATCCGGCCCGTCTGCCTGCTCGGCACCACGGACGCCCGGGAGGCCGGGCACGCACTGGTGGCGACGGTGGCGCTGGATCTGCTGGACCGCCCCGGACTGTCCGACGACGAGCAGGTGGTCCTGCTCGAACTGCTGCTCAGGGCCCCCTGGACGGGCACCCGTGCGCGGGTGCACCGACTGCTGCGCCACCGCGACCGGCACGTACGCAAGCACGTCATCGCCCTGCTCGCCCGCGACACCACGGGTGAGGACGCCCAGGCGCTCTCGGCCACGCTGATCGCGCTGACGAGGGCCCAGGACGTCCAGACCGTCCGGCAGGCGCTGCTCGCGCTGGGCCATGGCCGGGCCCACTGGGCGAGCGCCGCGATCTCCGCATGTCTCGACCATCCGAACATGAACATCAGGAAGACGGCGGCCGAGGCGCTGGTCCGGGCGGGCACACCGGTGGCGCTCCCGAAGCTCCTCTTCCGGCTCGGGCACGACGGCAACCCCGGACTGCGCGCCGCACTCGTCGCGGCCCTGCGCGCCGTCCTCGGCGACGCCTATGCGGCCACCCTCGTCGCCGCCGCCGAACACAGCCGGGACGACGGCACCCGCCAACTGCTGCTGGAGGGCCTCCACGGCGTCCTCGCCGCACGTTCGGTCCTCGCACTGGACGACCAGGAGTCACCGGTGGCGGTCACCCTGCTCACCCTGGTGGCGTCCCGCCGGGTCGGACTGGCCTTCGGCACCGTGAAGGATCTGGCGATACCCATGGCCAGGCACGGGATCACCGCACCGGCCGCCGGAGACCCGTCATCGGTGGCCGGCGAGGCGGACCGCGACATCGAGGACCTGGTGACCGGGGGCTGGGATCCCGAGGTCGCGCTGCGCGTCGTCGAGCGGGACGAGCCGCTCGGCCCCGACCGGTCGGAACAGCTGCGGCCGATGCTGGCCGACTGGCTCCGGCTGGCGGGCTCCCGCCCGGAGCTCCGGAGCAAGGCGCTCGGGAGCAAGGAGCCCCGGAACCAGGAGCCCCGGAACCACGAGCCCCGGAGCAAGGCGCTCCGGAGCAAGGTGGTGCGGTTCGCGCTGCGGCTCTGCGCCGAGCCCCGGGGCGACGCGGAGCTCACGGCGTTCGCCCGGTCCGCCCCGCTCCTGATGGACGCGCTTGCCGACGCCCTGGGCAAGGACCGGCACGACCTGATCGCGGTGCTCGAAGCGGTCGCGCCGATGCTGACGGCCACCGGAAAGCCGGCCGCCGTCGCCGCGGTACGGGCCCTGCGCCCCGCGCCGGCGACGCCGAGCCGGTCCACGCTGACGCTGCTGCGCCGCCTCGGCGCGGTACCGGTCCGCGCCGACCTCGACCGGGCGCTCGCGGGCGCCAGGCTCGGCGCCGACCCCTGGCGGGCCGAAACCGCCGTGCTCCGGGAGGCCTTCGCCGTCCCGGAGACCGCCGACGGGCCCCTGCCCGCCGGAACCCGGGCCTGGCAAATCGCGCTGGACGACGCGGTCCGTACACCGGGCGCACTGGAGGAGTTCCGCCGACGGGACGACGGCGCGGTCCCCTCGCGGGACCGGCTGACCGCGCTGATCGAGGCCCATCGGGGCGCCGACCCCGGGGTCCGGGCCGCGCTCATCGACTGGATGACGCTGCTCCAGCCCATCGACGCGCCGCCCTGGACCATCGCCGAGACCGCCCACGCGCCGACGTCACCACCGCGACGGGTACGCGTCGACGACCTGGACCAGCCGCGTTCGGCGGCCCTGCGGGAGCGGCTGCTGGCCATGCTGGGATCGGCCGAGGCGGACCGCAGGCAGACCGCGGCCCAGGTGCTGGCGCGGTGGCCCGAGCCGGAGGCCCGTCTGGCGGTCCTGCGCGCGTACCTCCACGGCCGGGTCGGGCTGCCCGCCGGCGTCGACCCGGCCCGCGCACTGGGCGCCGTCGACGAGACGGAACTCCGGGGCGACGGGATCCTGCGCGACAGGGTGGCGCGCGCGGCTGCCGGGCTCGACCCGTGGGAACTGGAACGGCTGGTCCCGCTGCTGCTGGAGTGGTGGGAACACGCGCCGCCCGCCCTGGGCCGGGCCGTCGGCGACGCGTTGCGCGCGTACCCCGCCGACGCGCTGGCCGGGGCACTGGGCGACCGCCTCGACGCCGGGGCTTGGGGCTTCCTGGATCTGCTCGTCGGCCGCCCGCTGCTGCGCACCCCGGCGCTGACGCGGACCTGCCGACGCCTGCGTACCGAAGGGCGCGACGAACTCGCCGACCGGCTCCTGCTCGTGGAGGGACCGCTGCGCGGCCCGGACGCCGGGCGGCAGGACGCGGCGGCACTGGCGGTGCTCCGCGACCGTGGTGCGGCCGTACCCGCCGGGACCGGCCATCGCCCGACCCGGCAGGAACTGCTGGACCTGGCCGGAACCGGCACGCCGGAGCAGATCTGCCGGGCGCTCACGGAACTGGCCGGGGCGCACACCGGCCCGGAGCCGGACCAGGACCGGCAACTCCGTGATCTGATCGGCGAGTTGATCACGCACCCCCGGTCCAAGGTCCGGCTGCGCGCCCATCGGGCCTCCCGGGTGATGCTCGGCCGGCCGGCCCATCTGCGCCACACCGAACTCCTGCTGGACGACCCCCGGCCGGACGTGGTGCGCATGGCGATCCGGACGCTCTGCCGGGCGGGCTGGGAGCCGGCGATTCCCGCGGTGACGGGACTGCTCGGGCACCCGCACGCCGTCGTGCGCGAGGCGGCGGCCGAGGGGCTGGTCGAGCTGGGCGGGGCGGCGGTCCCGGCCCTCCGCAACGCCGCCGCCCATGCCCGGCCCGACCGGCGCTGCCTGTACACGGAGGTACTGGACCGGATCAGGGCCGCTGAACACTGAGGAGTGACCCGCAATCCCTGGCCGGCCCCCGGGCCGCCGTCTACACGTACCGCTTGATCTCCCGCCGGGCCAGCGACCGCTGATGCACCTCGTCCGGGCCGTCCGCCAGCCGCAACGTCCGTGCGGCTGCCCACAGTTCGGCCAGCGGGAAGTCCTGGCTCACCCCGCCCGCGCCGTGCAGCTGCACCGCCCGGTCGATGATGTCGACCACCGCGCGCGGGGTGGCGATCTTGATGGCCTGGATCTCCGTGTGCGCGCCCCGGTTGCCCACCGTGTCCATCAGCCAGGCCGTCTTCAGCACCAGCAGCCGCAGCTGCTCCACCGTGACCCGCGCGTCCGCGATCCAGTTCTGCACGACGCCCTGCTGGGCGAGCGGCTTGCCGAAGGAGGTACGGGACACCGCCCGCCGGCACATCAACTCGATGGCCCGCTCGGCCATGCCGATCAGCCGCATGCAGTGGTGGATCCGGCCCGGCCCCAGCCGTGCCTGGGCGATGGCGAAGCCGCCGCCCTCCTCGCCGATCAGATTCCCGGCCGGCACCCGCACATCGGTGAGGACGACTTCCGCGTGACCGCCGTGGTAATGGTCCTCGTACCCGTACACCTGCATGGCGCGGCGCACTTCGAGGCCGGGGGTGTCGCGGGGGACCAGGATCATCGACTGCTGGCGGCGGATGTCGGGGCTGTCCGGGTCGGTCTTGCCCATCACGATGAAGATCTTGCAGTCCGGGTTCATCGCCCCGGAGATGTACCACTTGCGGCCGTTGACGACGTAGTCCCCGCCGTCGCGCACGATCCGGGTCTCGATGTTCGTCGCGTCCGACGAGGCGACCTCGGGCTCCGTCATCGCGAACGCCGAGCGGATCTCACCGGCCAGCAGCGGCTCCAGCCACTGCTTCTTCTGCTCGTCCGTGGCGAACTGGTGGAGCACCTCCATGTTCCCGGTGTCGGGAGCCGCGCAGTTGAGCGCGGTCGGCGCCAACTGCGGTGACCGGCCGGTGATTTCGGCGAGCGGTGCGTACTGGAGATTGGTCAGCCCGGCCCCGTGCTCGGCGTCCGGGAGGAAGAGGTTCCACAGACCCTGCCTGCGCGCCTCGGCCTTCAGGTCCTCGACGATCCGCGGGGTGTCCCACGGGGAGGCCAGCAGCGCGCGCTGCTCGTCCGCGATCTTCTCGGCCGGGTGGACGTGCTCGTCCATGAAGGCGAGCAGCTTGGCGCGCAGCTCTTCGGTGCGGGCGTCGAATGCGAAGTCCATGGGGGTGATCAGCCTTCCTGGAGGGTGGTGAGGCCGTGCTCGATGAAGACCGGGACGAGATCGCCGATGCGGTCGAAGCCGGCGCCGACGGTCTGGCCCAGGGCGTAGCGGTAGTGGATGCCCTCCAGGATCACGGCGAGCTTGAACCAGGCGAACGCCGTGTACCAGGAGATGGCGGAGGTGTCCCGGCCGGAGCGGGCGGCATAGCGCTCGATCAGTTCGGCGGGGGAGGGGTGGCCCGCCGCGCCGCTGGTGGTGGAGACCGGCGAGTCGGCCAGACCGAGGTCGGAGCTGTACATCACCAGCAGGCCGAGGTCGGTCAGGGGATCGCCGAGCGTCGACATCTCCCAGTCGAGGACGGCCTTGATCCGGTCGTCCGAGCCGATCAGGACGTTGTCCAGCCGGTAGTCGCCGTGCACGACGGTGGGCGCGGACGAGACGGGCAGCTCGCGCCCGAGCGCGGCGTGCAGTTCGTCGATGCCGGGCAGCTCGCGGTTGCGCGACGCGTCCAGCTGTTTGCCCCAGCGGCGCAGCTGCCGGTCGAGGAAGCCCTCGGGGCGCCCGAAGTCGCCGAGTCCGACGGACTCCGGGTCCACGGCGTGCAGTGCGACGAGGGTGTCGACGAGCCCGAGGACCGCCTCCCGGGTGCGCTCGGCGCCCAGCGGGGCGAGCTGCTCGGCGGTGCGGTACGGGGTGCCCTCGACGTACTCCATGACGTAGAAGGGCGACCCGATCACCGAGTCGTCCTCGCAGAGCAGCACCGGCTCGGGCACCGGAACGGCCGTCGGGTGCAGGGCGCTGATCACCCGGTGCTCGCGCCTCATGTCGTGCGCGGTGGCCAGCACATGGCCCAGCGGGGGCCTGCGGACGACCCAGCGGCCGGTGCCGTCCGTGACGGTGTACGTCAGGTTCGACCGGCCGCCCTCGATCAGCCGGGCTTCGAGCGGTCCGCTCACCAGCCCCGGCCGCTCGCGGTCGAGATGTCCGCGCAGCCGGTCGAGGTCGAGACCTGGCGGGGGGACTGAGCTCATCGTGCGCACCTCCGAGGGGGTGAAAGACGGTCGGAGACCATCATGCCGACCAGTCGGTATGTCGTCCAGTGCGTGCCCGGGATCCATCGGGTGGAGTCGCGTCCGGATCCGACGGGCGGACTCGCGTCCTCCTTGGCGCGGAGTCTGGTGTTCAGTCGCATCCCTGAATAGGGTTCACGTATGAATACAGAGCTGCTGATCGACGAAGTCCGGCTGACCCCGATCCTGATAGCCGACCCGCCCCTGCTCAACACCCAGGGCGTCCACCAGCCCTACACCCCGCGGCTCATCGTGGAGGTCGTCACACGCGGTGGGGTCACGGGTATCGGCGAGACGTACGGGGACGGCAAGTACCTCGAACTCGCCCGGCCGCTCGCCACCGCACTCACCGGACGCCCGGTCAGCGATCTGAACGGACTGTTCGCCCTGGCCGATGAGGTGTGCGGGGATTCCCGCGCGGCCGACGACCGGGTCGACGCGGGCGGGCTGCGCGGCGTCCAGACCGCCGACAAGCTCAGGCTCTCCGTCGTCTCGGGCTTCGAGGTCGCCTGCCTGGACGCGCTGGGCAAGTCCCTCGGCCTCCCCGTGCACGCCCTGCTCGGCGGGAAGGTCCGAGACAGCGTCGAGTACAGCGCGTATCTCTTCTACCGCTGGGCCGCTCACCCCGAGGGCGGCGAGCAGGACGACTGGGACGCGGCCCTCGACCCGGCCGGAGTCGTCGCCCAGGCCCGGCGCTTCGCCCGCGAGTACGGCTTCTCCTCCTTCAAGCTCAAGGGCGGCGTCTTCGCACCCGACCGGGAGATCGCCGCGATCCGCGCCCTCGCCGAGGAGTTCCCCGGGCAGCCGCTGCGCCTCGACCCCAACGGCGCCTGGTCCGTCGAGACCTCGCTCCACGTCGCCGAGCAGCTGAAGGACGTACTCGAATACCTGGAGGACCCGGCCGGCGGCACGGACCTGATGGCCTCGGTCGCCGCCGGCACCGACGTACCGCTCGCCACCAACATGTGCGTGACCACCCTCGCCGAGGTGCCGGAGGCCTTCGCCCGTGGCGCCGTGCAGGTCGTCCTCTCCGACCACCACTACTGGGGCGGGCTGCACCGTACCCGTGAACTGGCCGGGATCTGCCGCACCTTCGGCGTCGGACTCTCCATGCACTCCAACACCCACCTCGGCATCAGCCTCGCCGCGATGACCCATGTCGCGGCCACCGTTCCCAACCTCGACTACGCCTGCGACAGCCACTACCCCTGGCAGACCGAGGACGTCATCACCACCCGCCATGTCTTCCGGGACGGCCGGCTCACCGTGTCCGACGCACCCGGGCTCGGTGTCGAACTCGACCGCGAACGCCTGGCCGCGCTGCACCGGCGCTGGCTCGACGACGACGGCACGATGCGCGAGCGCGACGACGCGGCCGCGATGCGCAAGGCCGAGCCGGGGTGGGAGACACCGACGATCCCGCGCTGGTGACGGGCCCGTCGCCCGGGACGCGACGGCCTGACTTGCGGGGGCCCGGACCCGCACCGAAGGTCGGTGCATGAAGGCGATCAGCTACAGCGGGTACGGCGGGGCCGACGTCCTGGAGTACGGGGAGCGGCCCGACCCCAAGGTCGGCCCGGACTCCGTCCTGGTGAAGGTGCGGGCCGCGGCCGTCAATCCGGTCGACTGGAAGGCCCGCGAGGGCCACCTGGACGCCGCACTGGAGGCGGTGTTCCCGGTGATCCCCGGCTGGGACGTGTCCGGCGTCGTCGTGCAGCCCGGCACGGCCGTCGACGAGTTCGCGGTCGGCGACGAGGTCATCGGCTATGTGCGGGAGGACTTCCTCAGCCGCGGCACGTTCGCCGAATACGTCGCCGCGCCCGTGCGCACCCTCGCCCGCAAGCCGCTGAGCCTGAGCTTCGAGGAGGCGGCCGGACTGCCGCTGGCCGGTCTCACCGCCTACCAGGTCCTGCACCGCGCCCTGCGGATCCGCGACGGCGACACGGTCCTCGTCCACGCGGCGGCCGGCGGGGTGGGCTCCTTCGCCGTCCAGCTCGCCCGGCACGCCGGCGCCCGCGTCATCGGCACCGCGAGCGAGCACAACCACGATCATGTCCGGCAGCTCGGCGGGGAACCGGTGGCCTACGGGGACGGCCTCGCCGACCGGCTGCGGGCCCTGGCCCCGGAGGGCGTCGACGCCGCGTTCGACACCGTCGGCGGCGAGGCGCTCCGGGTCTCCGCCGAAGTGCTGAAGCCCGGGGGCCGCCTGGCCTCCATCGCGGACGGCGAGGTCCTCGCGTACGGCGGCCGCTACGCCTACGTACGACCCGACGCGAAGGACCTCACCCATCTGGCCGAACTGGCCGAACAGGGCATCGTCACGGTCCATGTGGAACGGGTCTTCCCGCTGGAACAGGCGGCGGACGCCTACCGGCTGAACGAGCAGGGGCGTACCCGCGGAAAGATCGTCGTCACCGTCCCCTGGGAGGTCCCGGACCTCTGACGCCCGCCCTCGCCCGGCGCCCGGAACACTCAGAACAGCATGGCCGCGGCGAACACCGCGAGCGCGACCGTGCACGCCGCCGCGGTCAGCGCGCCGCGTGCCGACAGCGGTCGCGGCCGCGCGGTCCCCATCCCGAGCACCCGCAGGTGCGCCACCCGCAGGAAACCCAGCCAGGCCAGGGCGCTCAGCGCCACCGCCACGATCGCGGCCGGGCCCGCCCCGCCGTGCAGCGCCTGCTTGACCGCCAGCAGCGCCACCACCGTGCACGACAGCGTCGTACGCCGCCAGGCCAGCCGGGTCCGCTCGGGCTGCAGCCCGGGGTCGCGCTCCGGGGTGGTCACCGCCCCTCCCAGCCGAAGAGGACCACCACCACCATCGCCACGGCGACGACCGCGACGCCCAGTCCCAGCAGCGTCGGGAACCGCGAGACCGGAAGGTCCTCCCCGCGCCGCATCGCCCGTTCGCACCGCACCCAGTGGTTGACCGCCCGCAGCGCGCACAGCACACCGGCCGCCAGCAGCGCGAGCGCCAGACCGGCGCGGATGCCCCAGGCCAGCTCCGGCAGGAACTGGTCGACCGCGAACCCGCCGCCGATCAGCGCCAGAGCCGTCCGGATCCAGGCGAGGAAGGTGCGCTCGTTGGCGAGCGAGAACCGGTAATCGGGGGTGTCGCCCTCTTCGCGGATGCGCTGCGGTGCGAACCACAGCCGCAGGCTCTGTACGAATTCGTTCACGCTTGAACCTTATCTGCCGCTTTGCAGGTGATCGCCGGTCGGGCTCAGGAGGCCGTTCCGGCCGCCCGGAAGGCGCGCAGCCGGTGGTACGCCTCCAGGCCGTCCGGCACCCACTCCCGGTCGCCGATCCGCCGCGCCAACTCGTCATCGGTGAGGAAGGTGTGCCAGGCGACCTCCGCCACCTGCGGGTTCACCGGCAGCTCGCACCGTACCTGGTAGACGTACGACCACCAGGAGTGCCCGGCATGCTCGTAGAGGAACTTGAAGAGCGGTTCGGGCCGGGGGAGCCCGGACACCCCCAGCTCCTCCTCGGCCTCCCGCAGCGCCGCCTGGTCGTACGACTCACCGGCGCCGACCACCCCGCCGACGAACATGTCGTAGCGGGACGGGAAGACCAGCTTGCCCGGGGTCCTGCGGTGGACGAAGAGCCGGCCCTCCGCGTCCCGGGCCTCGATGAAGACGCAGCGATGGCGAAGGCCCCGCGCGGTCGCCTCACCGCGCGGGGCCTGCCCCACGACCACGTCGTTCTCGTCGACGATGTCCAGGATCTCGTCAGAGGGAGTCATGCTCCCCATCCAACATCAGACGATCGCGGGACGATCACTGCCCCATGACGTACTTGACGGTCGGGCCCGTGGTCCAGCCGCCGTCCACGGCCAGCTCGGCACCGGTGATGTACGAAGCGGCGTCCGAGAGCAGGAACGTGACCGCCTCCGCGATCTCCGGGGCCTCGCCGACCCGGCCCATCGGGGTGTTCGGGTAGTTGCCCTCGCCCTGCTGGATGCCGACGGACGCGGTCATCGGCGTGTAGACCATGCCGGGGTGCACCGAGTTCACCCGGATTCTCGCCGTGCCGAGCTCCACCGCGCCGACCTTCGTCAGGCCGCGCACGCCCCACTTCGAGGCGCCGTAGCTGGAGGTCAGGGCGAGGCCCATCAGGCCGGCGGCCGAGGAGATGTTGACGATCGAACCGCCGCCGTTCTCCTTCATCACCGGGATCACCGTCTTCATGCCGATGAAGACGGCCGTCAGGTTGATGTCGATGACCTTGCGGAAGTGCTCCACGGTCTCGGTCTCCAGCGGCTGGCCGGTCGACACCCCGGCGTTGTTGACCAGCCCGTCGATCCGTCCGAACTCGGCGAGGGCGAACTCCGCGACGCGCTGCCAGTCCTTCTCGGAGGTCACGTCGTGGTGCACGAAGCGGGCCCTGGCCCCCAGCTCCGCGGCGGTGGCGGCGCCTTCCTCGTCGAGCACGTCGGTGATCACCACATGGGCGCCGCCCGCCACCGCGAGGCGGGCGGCCTCGGCGCCCAGGCCCCGGGCGCCGCCGGTGATGATGACGGTCTTGTCGGTGAGGTTGCTCTTGTCGGTCATGTCGCTTCCTTCATGTGGTGCAGGTGGCAAGTGGTGCGGTGGCAAGTGGTGCGGTGGTACGTGGTGCGGGTGGTCACGCGCTGCCCGGCACGGGGGCGTGCAGGAACGCGGTGGTGGTCTCGACGAGATCGGCGAGGAAGAGCTCGTCGCCGGTCAGCGGTTCGGTGCCGTCGAGACGCTGGCGGGCGCGGTCGGCCAGCGCCGCGCCGATCAGGGCGAGCGCCAGATCCAGGCGCTCCAGGCGCACCGGACCGGGCAGGCCGCCCAGGCGGTCCCCGATGCGGCCGATCAGACGCCCGTAGTCGGTGCCGTCCAGGACGGGGTGCAGCCGCCCGGTCCGCAGCCCGGTCTCATGGCTGAGCCGGGCCGAGATCCGCAGGCAGCGGCGACCGCGGTCGTCGGCGAGCAGGCTCGCCTCGGCCGTCACCAGCGCGGTGAGCAGCTCCCGTACGCCGCAGTCCGCGCCCAGCGCGTCGAGCAGGGGTGCCACCACCTGTTCGGTACGGGCCTGGCGGCCCGCCATCACCGCGTCGAGCAGCCCGGCCCGGGAACCGAAGTGGTACTGGACCGCGGAAGGGTTGCTCTGCCCGGCCAGCCGGACGATGTCCCGCAGCTGGGCGCCGTCCGGTCCCTGCGCGGCGAAGATCTCCTCGGCCGCGCGGATCAGCTTGTCCCTGGTCTCCTGCCCCGACGTTCGCGCCATGGCGTCATTCTAATGCTGGCCATTATTAAAAACCAGTGCGGACGGCCGCTCGGGACGGCCGGCCCCGCTCAGTTCGGCTGGAGGCTCTTCTCGCGGCGCCCGCCCACCGGCCCCTCCGGCATCGCCGGATGCAGCCCGAGCAGCACGATCCCGACGACGATCGCGGCGAGGCCGACCGCCTGCCAGGCCAGCGCACCGGTGTCGGTGCGCAGCTGGTCGCCGAGGAAACCGACCCCGCAGGCGATCCCGGCCAGCGGCTGGGCGGCGGTCAGCGGGGGCAGCGAGACCCGGAGCGGGCCCGTCTCGAACGCGCTCTGCACCAGCAGCAGCCCCGTCACCCCCAGCGCCACCACCGCGTACGGCTGCCACGCCGTCACCAGCGCCGCCCACCCGTCGTCGGACAGCCGCTGGCCGGTGACCCGGGTGAGTGCGTCCTGCAGTCCGTACAGCAGTCCGGCCGCCACGGCGAGCAGCGCGGGGGCGACCCCGGACTCGGAGCGTTTGGCGAAGGCGGTCAGCAGCAGCGCGGTGCCCACCACCACGCCGATCACCAGCCAGTGCCGCAGCGGGCTGGTCACCGCCTCGCCGCCCTGCGGCTGGCCCGCCAGCAGAAAGGCGGCGACCCCGCCGGCCAGCAGCCAGAGACCGGCCCAGCCCTGATGGCCGAGACGCTGACCGGTGCGATGGCGTGACAGGGCCATCGCGAAGAGCAGATTGGTCGCGAGGAGGGGTTCGACGACGGACACCTCGCCCTTGCCCAGGGCCAGGGCGCCCAGCACCATGCCGCAGACCATCAGCCCGATCCCGGCCAGCCAGCTCGGCACCCGCATCAGGTCCAGCAGCAGCCGGGGGGAGAGGTAGTCGCTTCTCGGGGCGTGCGAGGCGGCGGCCTGCTGCAGGACGAAGCCGAATCCCAGACAGCAGGCGGCACTCACGGCGAGCACGAGGACCAGCACCGACACGCTTCTACCTCGAGTCAGGCCAGAAGTGGGTGATTTGTACCGACGATAGCGCCTGCGTCCCGGGGGCGCGGCCGGAGCGCGGCCGAACGGGCGGTTGACGCCGCAGCGGCCGGTGCCGAAGATCTGACGCACGAGTAACTTCCGGCTCCGGAGACGGCTCGGAGACGGTCCGGAGCCGGACCGTGGCCGCGACCGGATCGCCCCGACAAGGATGGAACCCATGGCGTACGACGCTGATGTGATCGTTATCGGGGCAGGGCTCGCCGGTCTGGTGGCCACCGCCGAGCTGGTCGACGCCGGCCGCTCGGTGATCCTGCTCGACCAGGAGCCCGAGCAGTCGATCGGCGGCCAGGCGCACTGGTCCTTCGGTGGCCTCTTCCTCGTCGACTCGCCCGAGCAGCGCCGGATGCGGATCAAGGACAGCCATGAGCTGGCCCTCCAGGACTGGCTCGGCACGGCGGGCTTCGACCGGAAGGAGGACCACTGGCCACGGAAGTGGGCCGAGGCGTACGTCGACTTCGCGGCCGGTGAGAAGCGCCCCTGGCTGCACGCCCAGGGGCTGCGGATCTTCCCCGTCGTCGGCTGGGCCGAGCGCGGCGGCTACGACGCGAACGGCCACGGCAACTCCGTACCCCGTTTCCACATCACCTGGGGCACCGGCCCCGGCATCGTCGCCCCCTTCGAGCGCCGGGTGCGCGCGGGCGTCGCCAAGGGGCTCGTGGAGTTCAGGTTCCGTCACCGGGTCACCGGCCTCGGCCGCACCGCGGGCGCCGTCGACACGGTGACCGGCGAGGTGCTGGAACCGAGCGCCGCCGCCCGGGGCACCGCGAGCAGCCGCCGGGCGACCGGCACGTTCGAGCTCAGGGCCCAGGCGGTGATCGTCACCTCCGGCGGCATCGGCGGCAACCACGACCTGGTGCGCAAGCAGTGGCCCGAGCGGCTCGGCACCCCGCCCGCGAAGATGCTCTCCGGCGTCCCCGCCCATGTCGACGGGCTCATGCTCGGCATCGCCGAGGAGGCGGGCGCCCACCACATCAACCGCGACCGGATGTGGCACTACACCGAGGGCATCGAGAACTGGAACCCGATCTGGGCCAAGCACGGCATCCGGATCCTGCCCGGACCGTCCTCGCTCTGGCTGGACGCCCGCGGCAAGCGGCTGCCGGTCCCGCTCTTCCCGGGCTTCGACACCCTCGGCACCCTCGAACACATCATGAGGTCCGGCCACGACCACACCTGGTTCGTCCTCGACCGGAGGATCATCGGCAAGGAGTTCGCGCTCTCCGGATCCGAGCAGAACCCGGATCTGACCGGAAAGTCGATCCGCGGCGTGATCGGCCGGGCCCGAGCCGACGTACCGGCCCCGGTGAAGGCCTTCATGGACAACGGGGTGGACTTCGTCGTCGAGAAGGACCTCGCCGCGCTCGTCCGGGGCATGAACGCGCTCACCGGGGAACCGTTGATCGACGAGGCCGAACTGCGCCGCGAGATCACCGCACGCGACCGTGAGATCGCCAACCCCTTCACCAAGGACCTCCAGATCACCGCGATCCGCGGAGCCCGCGCCTATCTCGGCGACAAGCTGATCCGTACGGCGGCGCCGCACCGCATCCTCGACCCCAAGGCCGGCCCGCTGATCGCCGTACGGCTGAACATCCTGACCCGCAAGTCGCTCGGCGGACTGGAGACGGACCTGTCCTCCCGGGTGCTGACCGCGGACGGCACCCCCCTGGCCGGTGTGTACGCGGCGGGGGAGGCGGCCGGTTTCGGCGGCGGCGGGGTGCACGGTTACCGCTCGCTGGAAGGGACCTTCCTCGGCGGCTGCATATTCTCCGGCCGCGCGGCCGGCCGGGCGGCGGCGAAGGCGGTCGGCTAGGAGCGTCCTGAAGATCTCGAAAATACGCCAGACTTGCACCTTTTTGTGCCGATTGGCGTCTGTCGGCAATCCGGGGTGAACCGGGTGGCCGGGCAAGATCTTCAGCGGTCCACCAGGGCTGAATCGCCCTGGTATCTCCCTGTGGGCTCTCGGCTCCGTTCGAACGGGGGTGGGCGGGACGGCCCGCGCCTCGGAACGCGTGGGTACCGTCATTTGGATGATCTCAATCGTGTTGATCATCACGCCGTGCCTACCGAACGTGTGAGCTAGCGTTCCGAAGCGTGATCAACAACGCCTCACTCCCCTCCGACCAGGCAGCTTCGACCGTTGCGGCGCTGACGCGGGCGCTCTTCGGTGAACGGCTGGAAGAGCTCCACGCGCCATGGCGCAAGCTGTTCAGTACCGAGCCGTTCCGCTTCAGGGAAGGGCTGTCTCCTGATGAACGTGCCGCACTGTCCTACGAACGTTTACACCTGATCAACGACGCGCTCGACAAACCCGAGGACTTCGTGGTCGATGTGGAGCGGCTCGCGGCACTCCACGAATGGGTCGGCCCGGTGGACGCGGGACTGGGAACAGTGGCGAGCATCCACTACAACCTCTTCCTCGGCAGTCTCCTCGACCATGCGCCGGGTCCGGACCGTGATCTGGGGGAGTTGGCCGATCTGCGGCGTACGGGAACGTTCCTGTGCACGGAGGCCGGGCACGGCAACAGCGCCTCGCAACTGGAGACCACCGCCACGTACGACCGGTCCGCGAGGGAGTTCGTGCTGCACACGCCCAGCACGGCCGCACGCAAGTTCATGCCGAACACCAGCTCCATCGGCGGTCCCAAATCCGCTCTCGTCGCTGCCCGCCTCATCACGGACGGCAAGGACCAGGGCGTCTTCCTGTTTCTCACCCCGCTCAGCGACGACGCCGGGCTCCCCATGCCAGGAGTCGGGATACGCAGGCTGCCGCAGACCGCCACCGCCCCCGTCGACCACTCCGTCACATCCTTCGACCATGTCCGGCTGCCCCATGGAGCACTCCTGCAGTCCGACCACGGGCGCCTCACACCGGAAGGCGACTTCACCAGTTCCATCGGCAGCCCCCGCAAGCGCTTCCTGCACTCCATCGGCCGCGTCACCGCCGGCAAGCACTGCATGAGCGCCTACAGCCTCGGAGTCATGCGTCACGCGCTCGCCGTAGCCGTACGGCACGCCCATACGAGGCAGACTTCCGGCGTGTCGGCCCGCGGCGATGTTCCGCTGTTCGCGCACCGCAGCCACCACGCCCCGCTCATCGACGCCATCGCGACCTCCTACGCCGCGACCCTCCTGCACCGCGTCGCAGTGCGGCAGTGGGCGCGGGCAACGGAGTCGGAGCGGGAGGACGGCGAGCGGTTCGCGGCCATAGCCAAGGGCTGGATCACCTGGCGGGCCCGCGCCGTCATGACTGAGTGCCGCGAACGCTGCGGTGCGCAGGGGCTCTTCCTGGCCAACGGAATCGCGGGCCAGTTGGCGGCCAACGAGGGAACCATCACGGCGGAAGGCGACAACCTCGTCATCTGGGTCAAGGCCGCGGGCGAGATGCTTCTCGGGCACTTCACTCCGAAGGAACCCCAGGAGGCACCGCCCGAGGACCGCGACCTCGGCGATCCCGTCTTCCTCCAGGACCTGTTGTCCGACATCGAACGCATCTGGCACCAACGAGCACGTACCCGCCTGCGCAGCCGAACGGCCCGTGATCCCCTCAATCGATGGAACGCCACCGTCACACCTGCTCTGGAACTGGTCGACGCCTACGCACACTGTCAGGCTGCCCAAGCCCTTCTGGACGCGGCCACCCGGGCCACCGACCCGGAGGCGCGGCGTCAGCTGGGTTTGCTGCACCGGCTGTTCACGCTGCGCCGGGTCGCGGCTCACAGTGGAGACCTGCTCGCGGAGGGGTATCTGACCGGCGACCAGGTGAGGCAGCTCCCCGACGCGGCCGAGAGCGTCGTCGCGGACCTCGCACCCCACGCCATGACTCTCACGAACGGATTCGCCCTCGCGGACGAAGTCTTCCTCGACCACCCCATCAACCGTGCCGAAGGCTTCGAAGGCAGCCTGCTGCCCGGGTGAGAGCCTCCATGCCTGTTCATCGGGGCGACGGCGCGCCCGGAAACAGCTGACACCCTCGGAGGAACGGGCCGCACCCGGAGGCCGGGTTCGGCCCGTTCCACGCCATGGACGTGAGGCGACTGGCGCCCGGCAGGGTCCGAGTCCGGCGCCACGCACTGCCTGGAACTGCCGCTGCTCCTGGGCTCCCGGGCCGCCTGGCAGCAGTCCCCGATGCTGGGGGACACCCCTTGGGAAGAGGCGGACGCGCTGGGCAGGGCGACGCGCGCCACGCGGACCGGCTTCGCCCGCACCGGCCGTCCCGGCACCGTGACCCCGCCTCTGACCTGCCTCGGGACCCCTGCCCCGCAGCCCGTAGGCCACCGGCCCCGCCCACGGCCCCCGGTCGGCCGCGCGCACAGCCCGGCAGCGGCTACCGCTCCTTGGTCCCCACCACGGGGTCCAGCAGCTCGACGACCCGGAACCGTTCGGCGACGACCATGGTGTCGTCGTCGACGGTGAACGCCGGGTCGCCGAGCGCCTCCCGCATCTCCTCGCCGTGCCAGAACTTCTCGTGTCCCGCGCGCCACTCGGCGATCGACGTGTCGCCCTCGCCCTCGTCGACCACATGCTGGAGGTCCACGTCGCCCAGGCGCAGCACCCGTACCTCCGTCACCTCCAGCACCGCGGTCTCCCGGCCGTCCGAGTCGATCAGTGCGGACCGCTCACCCACCGGAGGCAGCTCCTCCTTCTCCGCCTCGTACTCCGCGAGCAGCCCGGTCGTCGACACCTTCGTACCGGCGAGCACCGCCCGCACCAGCTGATCGCGCAGCGGTCCGGGGAAGGCGAGCAGAAAGGGCTTGAGGGGTTCACGGTTCGACATGGCGCCAAGTCTGACATGTCCCCCGGGGTGCGGCGCCGGGGCGTGCGCCCGCCCGGGGCTGCCAACTGTGCGCCGGGTGAGCGGAGTTGGGGGCGGGTCCGGGCAGGTGGCCCGCGGCCCCTGGCGGCCGGCGGCGCCGGCTGGTCGAATGGCCGGGTGAACAGTCGCCCTCCCGACGCCGAAGGCACCCCCGTGGGCCGCCGTCTCGTCCTGGCCGTGCTCGGTCTGGGCGCCGCCGGGGTCGTCGCGGCGCCCGTGCTGCAACGCACGCTGGAATCCGGCCTGGGCGCCGTCGCCGACAAGGACCCCACCGGACTGACCGGCCTGCTCCCCAACGGCGGCGGCTTCCGCTACTACTCCGTCGCCTCCTCCGTACCGGAGAGGAGCGCGGACGACTACCGGCTGACCGTCGACGGCCTCGTCGACCACCCGGCCACGTACACCCTGGCCGACCTGGAGGGTTTGCCGCAGACCCGCATGGTCCGTGATGTCCAGTGCGTCACCGGCTGGCGGGTGCCCGGGACGCCCTTCGAAGGGGTGCGGCTCTCCGCGCTGCTGGACGCGGCGGGCGTACGGGCCGGGGCGAAGGCCGTCCGGTTCACCTGCTTCGACGGCGCCTACAGCGAGAGCCTCACGCTCGCGCAGGCGCGCCGCGCCGACGTGCTGGTCGCGCTGCGCCTGCGGGACCGGCCGCTGACGCACTCGCACGGCGGGCCGGTCCGGCTCTACGTGGCCCCGATGTACTTCTACAAGTCGGCGAAATGGCTCTCCGGGATCACCGTCACCGACTCCGTGCGCCCCGGCTACTGGGAGGAGCTCGGCTATGACGTCGACGCCTGGGTCGGCCGGTCCAACGGCCGCGACGACGCCCCCACCGTCTGAGCGCGTCCAGCGCTTCACCGGCGCGGAGCGCTGGGTGCACCGGACCACGGCGACGCTGATGCTGGTGTGCGTGGCGGGCGCGGCCTGCCTGTACGTACCCCAGCTCGCCGAGCTCGTCGGCCGCCGCCGTCTCGTGGTCACCGTGCACGAGTGGTCCGGGGTGCTGACCCCGGCACCCTTCCTGGCCGGTCTGCTGTCCCGGGCGTTCCGGGCCGATCTGTCCCGGCTCAACCGCTTCGGGCCGCACGACCGGCGGTGGCTGCGGGCCGTGTGCCGCCGCGACCACCGGCCGGGGGCCCGCCCGGCCGGGAAGTTCAACGCCGGGCAGAAGCTGTATGCGGCATGGATCGCGGGCGCGACGCTGGTGATGACGGGTACCGGGGTGCTGATGTGGTTCACCGGCCTCGCGCCGCTGCTGTGGCGCACGAGCGCCACCTTCGTCCACGACTGGCTGGCGCTCGCCATCGGGATCGTGCTGGCCGGGCACATGACGATGGCGCTCGCCGACCCGGAGGCACGCCGTGGCATGCGCACCGGGTCGGTCGAGCGCCATTGGGCACGGTCACAGCATGCGCTGTGGGGGGAGGACCGTGCGGGCGGCAGGTCGCCGGGACAGGCCCTAGACGACTAGCGAAAGCAGCAGGATGAAGGCCAGCGAGACCACGGAGATGATGGTCTCCATCACCGACCAGGTCTTCACCGTCTGGCCGACGTTCATGCCGAAGTACTCCTTCACCAGCCAGAACCCGGCGTCATTGACATGGCTGAAGAAGAGCGAGCCCGCGCCGACGGCGAGGACCAGCAGGGCGGCGTGGGACGTCGACATGTCGGCGGCCAGCGGGGCGACCAGACCGGCCGCCGAGATGGTGGCCACGGTCGCCGAACCGGTCGCGAGCCGGATCGCGACGGCGATCAGCCAGCCCAGCAGCAGCGCCGGGATCGACCAGTCCTTGGAGAAGTCCAGGATCATCTGGCCCACGCCGGCGTCGATGAGGGTCTGCTTGAACCCGCCGCCCGCGCCCACGATGAGCAGCACACCGGCGATCGGGGCAAGGGACTTCTCGACGGTGGTGGAGAGCCGGCCCTTGGAGAAACCGGCCGCCCGGCCCAGCGTGAACATGCCGACTATGACGGCCGCGAGGAGCGCGATCAGCGGCGAGCCGATCACATCGGTGACCTTCTGGAGGCTCTGCTCCGGGTCGTCCACGACGATGTCGACCAGGGCCTTGATCAGCATCAGCACGACCGGCAGCAGGATGGTCGCCAGGGTGGCGCCGAAGCTGGGACGACGGTCGAGATCCTCCGAGGGGCGCTGCGGAATCATCTTCTCCGGAGCCTTGATGTCCACCCAGCGCGCCGCGTAGCGGGAGAAGACCGGCCCCGCGATGATCACGGTCGGGATCGCGACCAGCACACCCAGCGCCAGTGTGACACCGAGGTTGGCGCCGAGGGCGTCGATCGCGACCAGCGGGCCGGGGTGCGGCGGGATCAGACCGTGCATCACGGAGAGACCGGCCAGCGCCGGGATACCGATCCGCATCAGGGAGAAGTTGCCGCGCTTCGCGACGAGCAGCACCACCGGGATCAGCAGCACGATGCCGACCTCGAAGAAGAGCGGCAGGCCGATGATCGAGGCGATCAGGACCATCGCCCACGGCATGGAGCGCCTGCTCGCCTTCGCGAGGATGGTGTCGACGATCTGGTCCGCGCCACCGGAGTCGGCCAGCAGCTTGCCGAGGATCGCGCCGAGCGCGATGAGCACACCGACACCCGCGACGGTCGAGCCGAGGCCGGCGGTGAAGCTGGCGATCGTCCTGGCCGGGGCGGCACCGGCGAACGAGCCGAGCGCCAGCGAGCCGATGGTCAGCGCGAGGAACGCGTGCATCTTGAACTTGGTGATGAGCAGGACGATGACGGCGATGCCCGCCAGAACGGCGATACCCAACTGCGCGTTGCCTGCCGAAGTGATCGGTTCGACGGCGTCCGCTGCCAACATCTCGACGCTGAGACTGGTCACGGTGGTGATCCTTAGTTATCGAGCCGGCGCAACGCGGCGACGGCTCGCTGGGTGATTTCTTCGGGGGTGCCGGACACGTCGACCGAGACGCCGGCCTCGTCCTCCCGCAGCGGCTGGAGGGTGGCGAACTGCGAGTCGAGCAGCGCGGTGGGCATGAAGTGCCCCTTGCGCTCCGCCATGCGGTGCTCGATCAGGGCCCGGTCGCCGGTCAGGTGGAGGAAGACCGCGCCGGGTGCCTCGGCGCGCAGCCGGTCCCGGTAGGCCCGCTTGAGCGCCGAGCTGCTCACCACTCCGCCGAGCCCCGCCCGGCCGTGCGCCCACTGACCGATCGCGTCGAGCCAGGGCCACCGGTCGGAGTCCTCCAGCGGGGTGCCGGCCGACATCTTGGCGATGTTCGCCGCGGGATGGAAGTCATCGCCCTCTGCGTACGGAACGCCGAGTTCGGCGGCGAGCAGGGGGCCGATCGTGGTCTTGCCGGTCCCTGCTACGCCCATCACCACGACGACGTGGGGGGTGCTCATTGGTGGTGCCTCGCAGTCTTGTTCGACGTCTTCCTCGACATCGGTCCGTCGCGCTACTGAAACCTATACGTACGACTTATTCAAGATGCTGTGACGTAAACGTCGTACTTTTTGTTCCTGAAGGCTGCCCCGTAGGCTGTGCTCATGACCACACAGGGCCCTGGGCTGCATACACATGTGCTGGACACCCTGGGTCTGGAGATCGCCGCGGGGGAGCACCGGCCGGGGCAGGTACTGCGCACCGATGAGCTGGCCCAGCGCTTCGACGTCTCGCGCACCGTCGTACGCGAAGTGATCCGCGTCCTGGAGTCCATGCACCTGGTCGAGTCCCGGCGCCGGGTCGGCGTGACCGTGCGGCCGACCGAGGCGTGGAACGTCTACGACCCGCAGGTCATCCGGTGGCGGCTGGCCGGCGCCGACCGCCCGCGCCAGCTGCGCTCCCTGACCGTGCTGCGTTCGGCGATCGAACCCGTCGCGGCCGGCCTCGCCGCCCGCAACGCCACCCCGGAGCAGTGCGCGGCCCTCACCGAGTGCGCGCTCGGCATGGTCGCCACCTCGCGCGGCCAGCAGCTGGAGGGCTATCTGGAGCACGACATCGCGTTCCACCGGATCGTGCTCAACGCCTCCGGCAACGAGATGTTCGCGCGGCTCGGTGACGTCGTCGCCGAGGTCCTGGCGGGCCGCACCCACCACCAGGTGATGTTCGAGGACCCGGACCCGGCCGCGGTCACCCTCCACGTCCGGCTCGCCGAGGCGGTGCGCGAGGGCGACGCCGTGGAGGCGGAGCGGCTGACGAAGGAGATCGCGGTGGGCGCCCTGCACGAGCTGGACGTCCTCGCCCCCTGAGACCCGTGCCGCGGCACCGTCCGGCATGCGTCCCGCCGTTCCTGCGGCACCGTCCCGCGCACGTCCCGTCCCTACGGCGCCGCCGTGCGTGCCGCAACCGCGCGGCGGCCGCGGCCGGCACCCTCTCCGGTGCCGCCGGACAGCCGCTGCGCTCCATCTCCGCGACCAGCACCCCGAGGCCGCCGCGATGTCCGGATGCACAGCGCGCTCGGATCGCAGCCGCGCGCCGCGCCGAGCCGGCGCACGGTGAGCGCCGCCGCCCCGTGCTCACCCATCAGCCGCGGCGTCGTCGTCGACGCATCCTCCACGAGGCCCGAGACCCGCGGCGGCCCCCGCGGAACGATCCCGCGGGGCCGCCGGTCCGGGCAGTCGGAAGCTCAGCCGCTGTGCCCGTGGTGGCCGCCGTGCCCGGCGCCGTGGTCGAACTTCACCGCCTCGGGCGGCATCACGACGAACGGCCGCATCATGCCCATGTCCTCGTGCTCCAGCAGATGGCAGTGGTACATGAAGCGCCCGTACGCCCCGTCGAACCTCCCGAGCACCTTCACCAACTGCCCCGGGGGCACCCGGAAGACGTCCTTCCAGCCCTGTTCGTTCGGTGCCGTCGGGACCGTGGTGCCGTGGTCGAACGCCACGGGCGAGCGGGTTCCGCCGATCGCCGGATCGAAGCCGTCGAGCTCGTACGCCTCCCGGCCCATCACCTGGAAGTCCGCCAGATGGATGTGCATCGGATGCGTCGGTCCGCCCAGGTTGAGGAACGACCACTGCTCGTAGGCGCCCTCGCCCACCGTGAAGCCGAGACCGTCGTTGAAGGTCCGCGAGATCCTGCGGTACGTGCGCACCGTGCCGTCCTCGCCCTGGACCTGGACGACACCGTCCGACGGCACCTGGACCCCGGCGGGGTCCTCGACCTCCGCCATCTCCCAGATCTCCGGGTGACCGCCGCCGCCGACCGTGCCGGGCACCGTCAGCACCACGAGCCGGTGCCCGTGCTCCACCTGGCCGTGCTCGTACCGCCGGAACGAACCGGACAGCACCTCGGGCAGCTCGAAACCGTCCCGCCGGCCCGTCTCCCGCACCCGGAACTCCATCACCTGCGGGAACGGCACGTTCGCCGCCGGGTCGGGCACCCCCGGCGCGAGCCCGCCGCGGTTGACCAGCCGGACCCGGCGGCCGGCCAGCGCCGAGAAGTCGATCAGCAGATCCATCCGCTCGGCCGGGGCGATCGTCAGCCGCGGCAGCACCTCGTCGAAGTCGACCGGCACCGGGCGCGGCAGCAGCCCGCCGTCACTGCCGATCTGCCGGATCACGCCCGGCACCGGGTTGTTCTCCTCGTCGACCAGCACCAGATCGTAGATCCGCGCATTGGACGCGTTGACGAGCCGGAAGCGGTACCAGGCGTCGGCCACGTCCAGATGCGGCCAGATGCGGCCGTTGACCGTGGTGTACGGGCCGAGGAACGGCAGCGACACCGGCTTCCCGGTCTCCGGATCGGCCTCGGTGATCACCGTCGTCTTGTGCAGCAGCCGCCCGTTGAGCCGGCCGTCCGCGTCGGTGTCCAGATTGCGGTCGGCGAGGATCAGCGGCAATTCCCGGTCGCCGGACGGCAGACCGAGCGCGTCCTCCTCGTCGTCCCTGATCAGGTACGTGCCGACGAGCCCGGCGTACACGTTCCACCGGGTGATGTTCATGGCGTGGTCGTGGTACCACCACTGGGTGGCCTGGTGGTCGTTCGGGTACTCCGACAGCTGCGCGTCGCCGAAGCCGACCGCGTTGTCCGCCCAGCCGTCGTTGCCGCCACCGGTCTGCGCGCCGTGCAGATGCGTCACCGTCCAGGCGGGCAGCGCGGCGACGTCCGCGTTCGGCTCGACGCCGTCGCGGCCGGGACGGTTGTGCGGTGCCGGTTCGCCCTGCTTGACCGGACCGACCTCCACCGCCGTGACCGGGTACTCGCTGCCCCTGGGGATGCGGTTGGTCCAGGCGATCCTGATCCGCTCCCCGCGCCGCACCTCGATGGTCGGGCCCGGCACCGTGCCGTCGTACCCCCACATCAGGGTCGGCGGCAGCTGCGCGTGCAGTCGCACCCAGGTGGGTGACAGGGCGATCTCGGTCTCGCGGAGCACGTCCCCGCTCCGCGGGCGGAGCACCGGCGGGACGGGCAACGCGTCGGTGTACGGCACGAGTCCGCCGACCGGTGCCCCGAGCGCGGCAGTGTCGGGAGCCGGGCCCGGCTCGTCGGTCCGCTGACCGGTCTTCTCCGTGGCCTCAGTGATCTCGGTCAAGGTTCTTCCCCCATGATCCGTAATTCCACTGCTGGTGGGCCACGCGACCCCTGCCCCCGCAGGTATTGGTCCGGCGGCCCCTGTGTATCAAAGGACCGCCTGGAGACCGCCGACGTTCAGCGATGTGCATCATCTGACCGGAAGCGGTACATCCCACCGGGTGGAGGGCAGCCGTTTCCCGCCAACGCGGCGCGCCGCCGTGACACCCTCACGGGGCGTACGGTTGTTCGTGTTCGATCTTCGTACACAGACGGAAACAGGGAGACCACGGTATGTCGCAGCAGGTGCAAGGGGTCATCGCACCGGGGAAGAACGAGCCGGTACGGATCGAGACGATCGTGATCCCGGACCCGGGCCCCGGCGAGGCCGTGGTGAAGATCCAGGCGTGCGGCGTCTGCCACACCGACCTCCACTACAAGCAGGGCGGCATCAACGACGACTTCCCCTTCCTGCTCGGCCACGAGGCCTCGGGCGTGGTGGAGTCCGTCGGCGAGGGCGTCACGGACGTCGTGCCCGGCGACTTCGTCGTCCTCAACTGGCGTGCCGTGTGCGGGCAGTGCCGCGCGTGTCTGCGTGGCCGCCCCTGGTACTGCTTCGACACCCACAACGCGAAGCAGAAGATGACGCTCCTCGACGGCACGGAGCTGTCGCCGGCCCTCGGCATCGGCGCGTTCGCCGAGAAGACCCTGGTCGCCGCCGGTCAGTGCACCAAGGTCGACCCGGAGGTCTCCCCGGCCGTCGCCGGGCTGCTCGGCTGCGGCGTGATGGCGGGCATCGGCGCCGCCATCAACACCGGACAGGTCGGCCGCGGCGACTCGGTCGCCGTGATCGGCTGCGGCGGTGTCGGTGACGCGGCTATCGCCGGGGCCCGGCTGGCCGGTGCGGCGAAGATCATCGCCGTGGACATCGACGACCGCAAGCTGGAGACGGCGAAGACGATGGGCGCCACGCACACCGTCAACTCCCGCTCCACCGACCCGGTCGAGGCGATCCGCTCCCTGACCGGCGGCAACGGCGCGGACGTGGTCATCGAGGCGGTCGGCCGCCCGGAGACGTACAAGCAGGCCTTCTACGCCCGCGACCTCGCCGGCACCGTCGTCCTGGTCGGCGTCCCCACCCCTCAGATGCAGCTGGAGCTGCCGCTCATCGACGTCTTCGGCCGCGGCGGTTCGCTCAAGTCCTCCTGGTACGGCGACTGCCTGCCCTCGCGCGACTTCCCGATGCTGATCGACCTGCACCAGCAGGGGCGGATCGACCTCGGCGCGTTCGTCACCGAGACCATCGGACTCGGCGACGTCGAGCAGGCCTTCGCCCGGATGCACGACGGCGACGTGCTGCGCTCGGTGGTGGTCCTCTGATGGCCGCCCGCATCGACCACCTCGTCACCTCCGGCACCTTCGCCCTCGACGGCGGCGAGTGGGACGTCGACAACAACGTCTGGATCGTCGGCGACGACACCGAGGCGATCGTCATCGACGCCGCCCATGACGCCGCCGCCATCGAGGACGCGCTGAACGGCCGTACGCTGCGCGCCATCGTCTGCACGCACGCGCACAACGACCACATCGACGCGGCCCCGGCCCTCGCCGACGCCACCGGTGCGCCGATCCTGCTGCACCCCGACGACCTGCCGCTGTGGAAGCAGACCCACCCGGACCGCCTCCCGGACGGCGAACTGGCCGACGGCCAGGAGCTGGAGATCGCCGGAACGACGCTCAAGGTCCTGCACACCCCCGGCCACGCCCCGGGCGCCATCTGCCTTTACGCCCCCGAGCCGGCCACCGTCTTCACCGGGGACACGCTCTTCCAGGGCGGGCCCGGCGCCACCGGACGGTCCTTCTCCCACTTCCCGACCATCGTCGCGTCGATCAGGGACCGGCTGCTCGCGCTCCCGCCGGAGACCACCGTCCGTACCGGACACGGCGATTCCACCACCATCGGCGCGGAGGCCCCGCACCTGGACGAGTGGATCGCCCGCGGTCACTGATGACCGCCGGCGTTCACCGGTCCGGCCACGCGGAGAGCCGCAGCCCGCTCTCGAAGCGGCGCGGATCGCCGGTGACCGGATCGGTGAACTCCAGTACCCGGGCGAGGAGTTGGAGCGGGCGGGAGAAGTCGTCCGGAGCTCCTTCCGCCTCGACCACCGGATAGACCGGGTCATGGACGAGCGGCAGCCCCAGGCTGTTCATATGGACCCGCAGCTGATGGGTCCGCCCGGTGGCGGGCAGCAACCGGTAGCGGCCGAGCCCCTCCCGGTGCTCCAGCAGCTCGATCCGGCTCTCGCTGTTCGGCTCGCCCGGCTCCTCATGGGCGGCGATGACCCCGCGTTCCTTCACGATCCGGCTGCGCACGGTCCGCGGCAGGACCAGCGCGGGATCGTACGGCGCCACCGCCTCGTACTCCTTGCGCACCAGGCGGTCCCGGAACATCGTCTGGTACGCGCCCCGCTCCCCGGGCCGTACGACGAACAGGACGAGGCCCGCGGTGAGCCGGTCCAGCCGGTGCGCCGGCTGCAACCGAGGCAGATCCAGCTCACGGCGCAGCCGGGCCACCGCGGTCTCGGTGATGTGCCGGCCGCGCGGCGTCGTCGCCAGGAAGTGCGGCTTGTCGGCGACGACGAGATGCTCGTCGCGGTGGACCACACCGACCGGGAACGGCACCGGGTCCTCCGGCGCGAAATCCCGGTGGAACCAGATGTACCGGCCCGGGGCGTACGGCTCGTCGGCGGACACCGGGCCCTGTACGGAGACGAACCGGCCCTCGGCGAACATGGCGTCCACCCGCCGCGCCCCGATCGCGCCCGCGAACCGCGCCAGCAGATGGTCACGTACCGTCGGCCACGCCCCGTCCGGATCCTCGGGGAGCCGCAGCCGGACCGGATCGATCCCGTCCCGCTGCGGCAGCGGCGCCGACGGGGGCTTCGCACGCCCCCTCATCGGGGAACGCCGACCACTGCGGCGGTGCTCATGGTGCCGGCTCCTCGCTCTGTCGCCCGGGGTGTCCGCAAAAGTATCGCCGGTCGCCGGCCGGGCGCCGTCAGGAGCCCGGCAGCGTCACCTTCTCCGGGCCGCATCCGATGCGCTCGGCCTCGGCGGCGACATAGCCGGGCAGCAGGTCACGGGCGAGACCGGCGACCGAGTGCTCCGTGTGGTCCAGCTGCTCCACCACGAAGACCACCTGACCGGTCTGGCAGCTCGTCCGGTAGACGGCCCGGGTCCCGTCGATGGAGCCGGAGCCCTTGGAACCCTTGACGGACAGACCGGTCCTGAGCGTGCCCGAGGAGAAGATCTCGGACAGCGCCGCGTCGGTGACCGTCGTCAGGCGCACGGCGGGGTTGTAGGAGCCGCCGGCCTCGCAGACCCGGGCGGGCCCGCCGTCGCCACCGACGCGCGTGCGGGTCAGATCCTTGCGGTGCGCCTCGGGAAGGGTGAAGCCCCTGGTGCCGCAGAAGTCATCGGCGTCCGTCTTCTTCCGCTCCATCGGGGCGGGCAGGGTGCGCGGTGTCCGGTACGTACCGGAGCAGCCGAAGTCGTGGATGACCCCGTTGGCGGCCTCCACCACCGCACGGGTCAGCGCCGCGCGGTCCTCCCGCCCGTAGTCCGACGCGAGGTCGAGTCCGGTCGGCCCCATGGCGATGTCCACCACGGTGGGGCCGGTGAACTCGTCCCGCCCGGTGCAGCTCTGCGGCAGCGCCAGCCAGGCGCGCGACGACGAGGACAGCCCAGGCAGCCCGTCGCCGAGCGGGACCATGTCGGCCGTGAGGAACTCCGCGGGCCAGTCGCGCCCGTCCGTGCCCCTCAGACCGTCCAGCCGGTGCACCCGCAGGGTCACCTGGCGGCGGGCCCTGTCGTCCTTGTAACTGGTGATGCGGCACTGCCCGTACGAGTCGCCCTGGCCGACCGGATCGGTTTGGAGGGTCTGCTCCTCGGCCTCGGTCCTGCGGTCACCGAAGAGGTCCGACACGGTCGAGTCGCCGAGTGAGTCCCAGCAGGGGGCGGGGCCGACCAGCGGCAGCGTGTCCGTGCGCCAGGCCACCGCACCGGCGCCGAGCAGCGCACCGGCCAGCCCGGCGGCGGTGACGGCACGGGCGGTACGGCTGCGCAGCAGACGGCGCAGCACCGGAACGCGCGCGGGGGCGGACTCCGGCTGCGCGGACGGTTCCTGCTCGGGCGCCTGCTCCTGCGCCCCGCCTGTCCCGGAACGGCCGACTGTCCGTCGCCCACAGCCCGATGCCGGAGACGAGCACCGCCCCGGCGACCGCCCCGGCCAGTATCGCTCCGCGCCGTCCGCGCCTGCCGCCCATCACATGCCCCCCCGCGAAGAACCAAGATCGCGCAAAGCCCCGATGGTACGTCCTCGCTCCCGGAGCGGATCGGGACCCCTGCGCCGGTCAGCCCAGCGGCGTGAACACGAAGGAGAACTCCGCGGCCCGTGCGTCGAGCCGGTACTCCGGCAGCACGCCCGGCCCGCACGACTGGGAACCGATGCCCTGCACCGCGTGATCCAGATTGACCCAGACGGTCTCGCCGGCCCGCAGCCCCGGCCGGTGCTCCGCCGTGTCCAGCTGCTCGCTCGTCCACCGCCGCGCGGTGAACCAGAACGGCGTACCCCCCTCGGCCCGCACCCCCGCACCGCTGCCGTCCGTCAGCTCCGCCCACCGGACGTCGGCCCGCGCACCGTTCTCCTGGGGCCGCACGTACGGCGTCTGCATCGCGTCCACCGACATCCGCCACCGGCCGAGCACCGAGGCGGCCCGGGTGTCCGGGTACGCCTCACCGGGCCCGCCGCCGAACCACCGCGCCGAGCCGTACGCGGCGGGCAGCCCGAACCGGATGCCCAGCCGGGGCAGCGGAACCCGCCACTCGCCCTCCGGCACCACGGACACGGTCAGCCCCAGCCGCTCCCCGTCGGCCGTCCACCGGTACGCGGTACGCAGCCCCAGCCCGACCCCGGCCGGCGCCACCCGGGTCCGTACGACCAGCGAGTCCTCATCGGCCTCGACCGCATCGGTCCGGTGAAGCATCCGGTGCAGCCCGGACTCCCGCCACCGCACCCCGTACCGCTCGTCCGGCTGCCACGCCGCACCGTTGTCGTTGTCGGTGGGCGCCCGCCACACATCCAGCCGAAGCCCCTCCACCGGCACCGCCCCCAGCCGCACCGGCGCCCCGGTCACCGCGTCGAAGACCCCGGGCCCGAGGGTGATCAGCCCCTCGCCCCGCTCCGGCCGCTCACCCACCGCGGCGGCGGGGACGACGGCCGGGCCCGTCTCCGTCTGCCCCCACGCGACCACATGCCCGCGCTCGCCCCAGTCGGTGTCCCGGGCCAGTACCGCCCGTACGGTCCACACCCCGGCACCGTCCATCGGCAGCCGCACCCCGGCCGACGCACCGGGTGCGAGCTCCGGCACATCGAGCACACCGGATCCGGCGGGCTCGCCGTCCACCTCGTGCGACCACGCGAAGTCCAGGTGCGCCAGTCCCGCGAAGTCGTACCCGTTGGTGATCCGGACCGAGTCCGCTCCGGGCACGGGCTCGATCCGCACCGGCTCGACGACCTTCTTGTACTCGATCAGCCCGGGGGAGGGGGTGCGATCGGGGAAGAGCAGTCCGTCGCAGACGAAGTTGGAGTCGTGCGGTTCCTCGCCGAAGTCCCCGCCGTACGCGAAGCCGTGCTCGGGGTGGGCGATGCCGTGGTCGATCCACTCCCAGACGAAGCCGCCCTGGCAGCGCTCGTACCGCTCGAACAGCCGCTGGTACTCGGAGAGTCCGCCCGGACCGTTGCCCATCGCATGCGCGTACTCGCACATCACGAACGGCATCGCACGCCGCCGCGCGTCCGACTCCGGGTCGGCCAACGGCTCCTCCGTCCGGCGGCCGATCAGCTCGACCTCGGCGTGCGCCGGGTACATCCGCGAGTACAGGTCGACGTCCCGGCAGGAGGGATCGCCCTCGTAGTGCACCAGCCGCTCCGGATCCCGTCCCCGGATCCACTCGGCCATCGCGCTCAGCCCGCGCCCCGTCCCGCACTCGTTGCCGAGCGACCAGATGATCACCGACGCGTGGTTCTTGTCGCGCTCCACCATCCGCGCCGCCCGGTCGAGCAGTGCCGGGGTCCACCGCTCGTCGTCCACCGGGTTGCCGCGCCATTCCTGGCCGGCGAAGCCATGCGTCTCCAGGTCGCACTCGTCGATCACCCAGAGCCCCAGTTCGTCGCAGAGATCCAGGAAAGCGGGATGGGGCGGATAGTGGCTGGTGCGCACGGCGTTGATGTTGTGCTGCTTCATCAGCACCAGATCGCGCCGCATGGTCGCCGCGTCCACGGTCCGCCCGGTCTCCGGATGGAATTCGTGCCGGTTCACCCCGCGGAAGAGCACCCGGCGCCCGTTGACCTCGATGAGCCCGTCCTCGACCACGACGCTGCGGAACCCCACCCGCAGCCCGATCCGTTCCCCGGACGTCACCAGCTCCCCGTCGTAGAGCCGGGGCGTCTCGGCCGTCCACGGCTCGACCGCGACGGTCACCGCCTCGCCCGTCGCGACATCGACACCCAGCTCGGGCACCAGGACCCGCCCCTCGGCCCCCGCGCACTCCACCCGCAGGGTCCCGGACCCGTCGCGATGGTCGTACCCGGCGTGCACGAAGAAGTCCCGGGGCGCACCCCGCGGTCGCTCCAGCAGGGTCACGTCCCGGAAGATCCCGGGCAGCCACCACTGGTCCTGGTCCTCCAGATAACTCCCCGAGGACCACTGGTGCACCCGCACGGCCAGCACATTGCCCTCGGCGCGCAGCAGCCCGCCGACGGCGAACTCGTGCGGCAGCCGTGAGCCCTTGAAGGTGCCCAGCTCCCGGCCGTTGAGCCAGACCCGGGCACAGGACTCCACCCCGTCGAACCGCAGCACCACGTCCCCGTCCCCGGCCCATCCGGCGGGCAGGTCGAAGGTCCGCAGATGGTCCCCGGTCGGATTCGCGGCCGGCACCCTCGGCGGATCGACGGGGAAGGGGTACACCACGTTCGTGTAGGCGGGAGCCCCGCCGGCGTCCTGAAGCACCCAGTGCCCGGGAACCTCGACCGTCGCCCACCCCGAGGCGTCGAACCCGGGGCGCGCGAACGACTCGTCCCTGGTGGTGGCGCCCGGTGAGAGCCGGAAGCGCCACTCCCCGTTCAGCGGCATCCGCCCGGCGTCCGACCCCGCGTACCAGGCTCGCGGCTCCAGCGCGCCCGATCCGGGACCCATGTCCTCGTACCAGGTCGGGGCGGGCGTGCGGGTGCGGCTCATGGGACTCCTCGCTCGGCAAAGCCCTCCGTGCTGCTGGAGCCTCGGACGCTAGCGAGGGATGAACCGATTCAACAAGGGTGCCCGGCCGCACGGCCGGTCCGCGCCGAACGGGCCGCAACGCAAAATGCCGATCAGGATTTCTCCTGATCGGCATTTTGCTCTGTGTCCGAGGGGGGACTTGAACCCCCACGCCCGATAAAGGGCACTAGCACCTCAAGCTAGCGCGTCTGCCATTCCGCCACCCGGACAAGGTGTCTGTCTCGCGGGCTCCGGCCCGTTCCGACGTGGAAAACAATAGCAAACATTCGGGGGTGCTCGATCACGCCCAGGACTGTGTGAAGGGCGCATGACGAGGGGTGGGTGCCCTTGGGTGTGCGGGCCGGGCGCGGGAGGATGAGGGGGAGCACCACAGCGACAGTGGAAGGAAGCAGCGTGAGCGAGACCAGCACGGCTTGGGCCGGCTCCGGCGAGGACGAGGTCGTGGACCTCTGTCGTGAGCTGATCCGGATCGACACCAGCAACTACGGGGACCATTCGGGACCGGGGGAGCGGGGCGCGGCCGAGTACGTCGCGGAGAAGCTCGCCGAGGTCGGGCTGGAGCCGCAGATCTTCGAGTCCCACAAGGGCCGTGCCTCGACCGTGGCGCGGATCGAGGGCGAGGACCCGTCCAGGCCCGCGCTGCTGATCCACGGCCACACCGACGTGGTTCCGGCCAATGCCCACGACTGGACGCACCACCCGTTCTCGGGCGAGGTCGCGGACGGCTGCGTGTGGGGCCGCGGCGCGGTCGACATGAAGGACATGGACGCGATGACCCTCGCGGTCGTCCGCGACCGGATGCGCAGCGGCCGCAAGCCCCCGCGCGACATCGTGCTGGCCTTCCTCGCGGACGAGGAGGCGGGCGGTACGTACGGCGCGCGGTACCTCGTGGACAAGCACCCCGGCCTCTTCGAGGGGGTCACCGAGGCGATCGGCGAGGTCGGCGGCTTCTCCTTCACGGTGAACGAGAAGCTGCGGCTCTACCTCGTCGAGACGGCCCAGAAGGGCATGCACTGGATGCGGCTCACCGTGGACGGCACCGCCGGCCACGGCTCGATGACCAACGACGACAACGCGATCACCGAGCTCTGCGAGGCGGTCGGCCGGCTCGGGCGGCACAAGTGGCCGGTCCGGGTGACCAAGACCGTACGGTCGTTCCTGGACGAGCTGTCGGACGCGCTCGGCACTCCGCTCGACCCGGAGGACATGGATGCCACGCTCGCCAAGCTGGGCGGCATCGCCAAGATGGTCGGCGCCACGCTCCGCAACTCCGCGGCGCCCACCATGCTCGGCGCCGGTTACAAGGTGAACGTCATCCCCGGCCAGGCCATCGCCCATGTCGACGGCCGTTTCCTGCCCGGCTTCGAGGACGAGTTCCTGGCCGATCTGGACCGGATCCTCGGCCCGCGCGTGAAGCGCGAGGACGTGCACGGCGACAAGGCGCTGGAGACCAGCTTCGACGGCTCGCTCGTCGACGCCATGCAGATCGCCCTGAAGGCGGAGGACCCGATCGCCCGTGCCGTGCCCTACATGCTCTCCGGCGGCACCGACGCCAAGTCCTTCGACGACCTGGGCATCCGCTGCTTCGGATTCGCCCCGCTGAAGCTGCCGCCGGAGCTCGACTTCGCGGGCATGTTCCACGGTGTGGACGAGCGTGTACCGGTGGACGGTCTGAAGTTCGGCGTGCGGGTGCTCGACCGTTTCATTGACAACTCCTGACTCCTTGCCGGATTTCCGCCGACTTTCCGCACCAACAATCGCCAGCGTGTGCGTATTTGACCGGAACGAGTGAAAGGGGCGATACGCTCGTAGCTTGATTACCTCTTCCTCGTTACAAGTGATGCGGTCCGCGGCTGGGACCGCATTGCCAACTAGGAGGAATAATGATCAAGAAGGTCGTCGCTGCTGCGGCTGTCACTGGTGGTCTGGTGCTCGCGGGTGCGGGCATGGCCGTCGCGGACTCCGGTGCCCAGGGCGCCGCTGTCGGCAGCCCCGGCGTGATCTCGGGCAACACCATTCAGGCGCCCGTCCACGTGCCGGTGAACGTGTGCGGTAACACGGTCTCCGCGATCGGGCTGCTGAACCCCGCCTTCGGCAACCCCTGCTTCAACGCCTGACGTTGTGCGTCAACCCGTAAGGGTTTGAACCCGGTCGGCCCCGAAGTGCACGCCATGCACTCCGGGGCTGCTGGGTACTCCGCCCCCGCACGGTCAAGTCCGGGGGTTTTCCGGAAGGTTAGAAGGCAGGAAACAACCTATGCGACAGGTCACGCGTAAAGGCCTGATCACCATGGCGGCAGCGGGCGGCGTGCTCGCGCTGAGTGGCGGCTACGCGCACGCGGACGCAGGAGCGTCCGGCGAGGCGACGAATTCCCCGGGGGTGCTGTCAGGGAATTCGGTACAGATCCCGGTCCACGTACCGGTCAACGTGTGCGGCAACTCCGTGGACGTCGTGGCGCTGCTCAACCCGGCGTTCGGCAACACTTGCGGAAACGGTTCGCAGGACGACTCCCAGGGCAAGCACGCCTCCGGCAGTCACGTCTCCGGCGACCTGACCCAGGCGAGTCGGCCCGGCGCGGGCAAGCACCGGGCCCCGATCGGCGGCGGGTCGACGGCCCAGGGCGTCGCGAAGGGCTCGCCGGGAGTGCTGTCCGGCAACAACATCCAGGTGCCCATCGACATCCCCGTGAACGCCTGCGGGAACAGTGTCACCATCGGCGGTCTGCTCAACCCCACTTTCGGCAACGACTGCGGGAACAGCACGGACGTCGTCACGCCGCCGCCGGTCACGCCGGTCACCCCGGTCACGCCGGTCACCCCGGTCACGCCGGTCACCGAGCACAAGCCCCCGGCGCCGGAGAAGCCGGTCGTGCCCAACGTGCCCGAGGAGCAGAACGTCCCGCAGCTCGCCCACACCGGAGCGGGTGGGCTCGACCTCCTGATCCCGGCGAGCGCGGGTCTGCTGCTGGCGGGTGCGGGCACGGTGTTCTACCGCCGCGCCCGGATGTCCGCCTAGCGGACCGGGGCGGCGACGCAAGCACGACGAAGGGGGGCGGGTCCCGCGACTGCGGGGCCCGCCCCGTCTCACCAGGTGGCTCGGAGCTGGCGGATGATCCGTCGGCGCAGGCGCACCCTGCGGCTGCCGTCGCGGCGCAGCGTCAGCCGGTCCAACTCCCAGTGACCGTACTCGGCATGGTCGGTCAGCAGGCGGGCCGTCTCCTTCCGGGACACCCCGCGCGGTACGTACACATCGACAAATTCGTATTCCGGCATCGCATCTATTGTGCGGGCAGAGCCCGTGTACGGATAGCGTCTGCACTATGTCTGATGCTGCGCAGCCCACCGCTGCCGAGGTACGCGCCGCCGCCGAGGCGGTCAAAGCCGCGCTCGACCACCACCTCGAGGCGGTCGAACGCCGGACCGGGGACGACGACGTGGCCGTCTATGACGCGTTCAACGCACTGGCCGCTGCCGCCGAGTTCTACGACGAACTGCTCTACGACCGTTACGACGAAGTCACCCCTTTCGAGATCCCGGGTGCGGAGGATTCGCTGCCGCCGTACACCGGCCCCGAGGAGCCGAACGCACTGAGTCTGCTGATCCGGCGCGACTACGCGGTGGTGGAGCCGCCGAGGCTGCTCGCACAGGCCCAGCGGATCGCCGACCTCGATCAGGGCGAACGCGGCGGAAGCGCCGCGGTCGTCGGCTCCAGCGTCCACGCGGCGCTCGGAGTGCTCTTCGGGGAGTACGAACCCGACGAGATCGCTTCCCGGCACACGGAGTTCGGCCTGGAGGAGGGCGACTCCACGCTCTGGGTCACGGCCGCCGAGGAGCTCCCCGAAGCGGGGGAGTGGCTCGGCGCGCCCTTCGACGACGCCGATCCGCAGCGGGTGGTCTGCCGCTTCGATGTCAGCGCCGTCTTCGACGAGGACGAACCGGACGAGGAACCGGCCCGCCTCGACCCCGTCTGACCGGTGCCGCCCGGCGGCGGACGGTTCCTGATCCGCCGGCCGGACGGGCTCGACACCGAGCCCGTCCGGTATGGGCGTCGCCGGTGGGACCCGGTCAGCGGGCCGGGGTCTCCAGCAGGGTGCGCAGTCGCGTCGTGCGGTCCTGGGCCGGGGACTGGGCGACCGCGCGCGGGAGCGCCTGGTCCACTCCGTGCACCACGGACAGATGCCGCTCCCCGCGGCTGAAGGCGGTGTACACCCAGGAGCGGCTCAGCCCCTGGACTGCGTCGCCCGGCAGCACGACGACCACTGCGGGCCATCGCATCCCGGCCGCCTGGTGGGCGCTGAGGGCCCAGCCATGGCGCACGGAGGATTCCACCCGCTCCTGGGCCACGACGACCTCCGTGCCCGCGCAGTCCAGCCGCAGGCCCTCGGCGTCGGCCGAGACGACCACCGCGGGCACGACCCTGCCGGGTGCCGGGACGTGGACGACGCGGTCGCCCGGGTCGAAGCCGCCGAACCGCCCCGGTCCGGGATTGAGCCGCTGCTTCAGCGCCGCGTTCAGCGCCCGGGTGCCCGCCGAGCCGCCGTGGCCGACGGTGATCACCTGGGTGTCGGACGACGGCACACCGATCGCGCGCGGCACCGAGTCGGCCACCAGCTGCACGGTACGGTGCACCGCCTCGCCCGCATCGCGTACGGGGACGATCACCACTTCCTTGCCGGGCGCCTCGACCTGGTTGAGCTCGCCGATGCCGATGCCGGAGACCAGCTCGCCGATCGGTCCCGGATCCGGTGTGCGGGAGACGATCTGCGGGCAGGCGCGGGCCGCGAGCACATCCGCGAACACCCTTCCCGCACCGGCCGAACCCAGCACACCCGGATCACCGCTGAGCACCAGGCGGGTGCCGTCGGCCAGGGACTCGACCAGGATCGCGGCGGTCTCGATGTCCAGCTGCGGGGCGTCCAGCACGACGAGCAGGTCGACGGCGACCGCCCCCTCCTCGTCCCGCCCCGGGCCCTGCTCGCCGGAGAGCAGACCGGCGAGGGTGACGGCCGTCTCCGGATCGCCGGTCGCCTCGGCCAGCCGTCGTCTGCCGTCGGCGCTGTGCGTGGTGCCCAGGGCGCGCAGCCCGAGGCCGCGGGCCGCGGTGATCAGGGCGGCGGGTTCGGCCCTGGCGGCCTCGCCCCCGGTGTGCGCCACGAGGCCGTGGGCCGCGACCGCGCGGATCAGCTCGGCTGCCGACGGGGAGCCCGCGCCCGAGGCCGCCTCCGCCCAGTCGGCGTCCTTCTCGCAGGCGTTGACCAGCCGGGCCAGGCCGTCGGCGAGGCTCTCCTCGGCGAGTGCGTAGCGGTCGAGGCCGAGCAGCACCTGCACCGGTTCCTGCCCGGCGTCCGTGCCGGCCTCCTCGCCGGGTTCCGCGGGTGCTTCGGAGTCCTGGTCGGCCTGGTCCTCCGGGCCGTCCTGGAAGACCAGGACGACTCCCTCGGCGACGGCGTGCTGCACGGCCGCGTCGGGGTCGGCCACCGAACGCTCGGCGAGCGCGGCCCGTACCTCCGAGGCGTCCAGCGCCGTGTGGCCGCGCAGCGCGGCCCGCTCCAGCAGCCAGCCCACCAGGGCGGCGGTCCGCCGCTCGTCGTCCGGGCCGCACTCGGCGCCGAGCAGGGCCCGCGCGAATCCGTCCGCCTGCTCGGGCCCGACTCCCGGCACGGCCAGCAGCTGCCAGGGGTCCGCGCGCAGGGTCTCGGCGGCCTGTGCCCCGAGGGTCTCGGCCGCCGGTCCGGCCAGCGCCGCCGGAGCCCCGCCCTCGGCCAGCACGGCGGCGGTCGCGGCCACGGCCTCCGGCGGGGCGCCCTGCGGCGCCCGTGCCGGTTCGGGGGCGCGCGGACGGGCCGGGGCGGGCGCGGGTGCGGTCCGGCGGGGGACAGCGGGTGCGGGCGAGTCGAAGAACGAGGTGGCGGGCTGCTCGCCGCTCTCCACCGCGCGCACGGCCGCCAGCAGGTCGGCCGCCCTGCCGCTCAGCTTCGCCCCGGCGGCGATGGGGCCTTCCTTCTCGGCCTTGCGCTTCTCGATCCGCTCCCGGAGCTCACGCTGGGCGGCGAGCTCGGCCTCGGCCTCGGAGAGCGGTGCGGGGGCGGCGTCCGCCCCGTCCCCGGTGTCGTCGGCGGTGTCCGTTGCGCCGTCCGTCGTGTCGTCCTGGCCGTCCGTCTCCGCTCCGTCCCCGGCGTCGTCGGCCGTCGGTGATCCCTCGTCCGCGGCGTGCCCCTCGTCCCCGGCGGACGGGGCGGGCACGGCGGCGGAGGGGGTCGCGACGACGCCGTCGTCGTCGGCGGCCGGGGAGCCGGGGGTTTCCCCCCGGGGAAGCGCAGTCACAGCGTGCTCCAGTCCTGGTCGGGATAGCGGTGCACGGGCGCCGACACATCGTCGAGCGCCTGGCAGATCTCGTCAGGAAGACTAAGCGCCTCCACTGACAATGCCTCCGTGAGCTGCTGCGCGTTGCGCGCGCCGACGATCGGGGCCACCACTCCGGGCCGGTCCCGGACCCAGGCGAGAGCCACCTGCAGCGGCGTCGTGGCCAGGCCGTCCGCCGCCGTCGCCACCGCGTCCACCACGCGGCTCGCCGGCTCGTCGAGATACGGCTCGACGAACGGAGCCAGCAGCTCCGAGGCGCCACGCGAGTCCGCCGGAGTGCCCGACCGGTACTTCCCGGTGAGGACCCCACGGCCCAGCGGGGAGGAGGGCAGCAGGCCGACGCCGAGATCGAGGGCGGCGGGCAGCACCTCGCGTTCCACGCCCCGCTGCAACAGCGAGTACTCCATCTGCGTGCTCGCCAGCCGGGTGCGCACCCCGGGCGAGGCGAGCTGCCAGGTCGCCGCCTTGGCCAGCTGCCAGCCGCAGAAGTTCGACACCCCCGCGTAGCGGGCGCGCCCGCTGGACACCGCCATGTCCAGCGCCTGAAGGGTCTCGTCCAGCGGAGTCACCGGGTCGAAGGCGTGGATCTGCCACAGATCCACGTGGTCCGTGCCGAGCCGTTCCAGGGAAGCGTCCAGCGCGGCCAGCAGATGCCCGCGCGAGCCGTCGAACCGGCGGTACGGATCGGCCACGCCGCCGGCCTTCGTCGCGATGACCAGATCGCGCCGTGGCACCAGGCCGTCGACGAGCTGCCCGAGCAGATATTCGGCCTCCCCGCCGCCGTACACATCGGCCGTGTCGACCAGCGTGCCGCCCGCCTCCCAGAAGGCTTTCAGCTGTTCGGCAGCGTCGTGATCATCGGTGTCCCGGCCCCAGGTGAGGGTGCCGAGCCCGATCCGGGACACTCGAAGGCCGGTGCGGCCGAGATGCCTCTGCTCCATGGGGGCTGAGATTACTGGCCAGAACCCCACTCGGCGGAAGCCTGTGGACAACCCGGCGTCAAGTCGCCCCTGCCGGATCCCGTCGGCGCGCGCTAGAGTCCGAAGCTCAGGGACGTTACTGATCGGTAAGGGGAGCGGTTATGCGGCTCGGCATCAATCTCGGTTACTGGGGCGCGGGAATGGACGGCGACAATCTCGCCGTCGCCCAGGAGGCCGACCGGCTCGGATACGACGTCTGCTGGGTGGCCGAGGCGTACGGCTCCGACGCGCCGACCGTGCTCTCCTGGGTCGCCGCCCGGACCGAGTCCATCGACGTCGGCTCCGCGATCATGCAGATCCCGGCCCGCCAGCCCGCCATGACGGCGATGACCGCCGCCACCCTCGACTCGCTCTCCGGCGGCCGGTTCCGGCTCGGCCTCGGCGTGTCGGGACCGCAGGTCTCCGAGGGCTGGTACGGCGTCAAGTTCGACAAGCCGCTGGCCCGCACCCGGGAGTACGTCGAGATCGTCCGCAGGGCGATGTCCCGCGAGCGGCTCTCGTACGAGGGGCAGCACTGGACGCTGCCGCTGCCGGACGGTCCGGGCAAGCCCATCAAGCTGACCGTCCACCCGCAGCGCGAGCACATCCCGCTCTACATCGCCGCGATCGGCCCGAAGAACCTGGAGCAGACCGGCGAGATCGCCGACGGCGCGCTGCTGATCTTCCCCTCCGCCGAGCACCTGGAGGACACCGCGATGACGTACCTGCGGGCGGGCCGTGAGAAGGCCGGCCTGACGATGGAGGGCTTCGACGTCTGTCCGACCCTGCCGCTCGCCGTCGGCGACGACGTCAACGGCCTCGCGGACATGTTCCGTCCGTACACCGCCCTGTACGTGGGCGGCATGGGCAGCCGCAAGCAGAACTTCTACAACCAGCTCGCGCAGCGCATGGGCTACGAGAAGGAAGCCGCCGAGATCCAGGACAAGTACCTGTCCGGCGACAAGAGCGGCGCCGCCGCCGCGGTGCCGCACCAGCTGATCGACCAGACCGCGCTGCTCGGCCCGGTCGAGCGGATCGCCGAGCGGATGCAGGCCTACGCCGCCGCGGGGGTCACGACGCTGACCCTGGCCCCGGCCGGGTTCACGCTCGAAGAGCGGCTCACGGCCCTGCGGGCCGGCACGGACGCGCTGGAGCGCTCCGGGCTCGCGTAGCAGGTTTCGCCGCTCCCGGGAGCAGCACTACGGCCGTGGTGGGGGCTCGGGGCCTCCCCGCCACGGCCGTTATGCATATCAACGCGCGCACGGCCGGGCGGTTACGGCGGCACGCGCCCCATCCGGCGTAGCCGGGGCCCGTTCCTGTTGCCCGAGTGGGTGTGCCGCACTTGACTGTCGCTCGGCGGACGCGCACGGAGGTGGCAGTGATGCTCTCGGCAAGGAACTTGTTCCTGGAGATCCTCGACGACGACGAGTCGTTCCGGCTGTTCTGTTCCATCGCGGCCGGCGGGGAGGCCCAGGGTGGCTGGGAGAACGGCCGCATCGCGGCCCTGGTACCCGAGAGCCAGCGCGCGCTGGCGCCCAAGATCGCACGGCACGGCGCCGACGAGGACAAGCACGGCAGGATCTTCGACGCGCTGCTGCGCAAGCGCGGGCTCCGGCCGGCGGAGATCCCGCACGAGACCGACTACACGATGCTGCTGGAGAAGCACGGCATCGGCCTCGCCCATGAGCAGCTGCGGGGCGAGGAACGGCTCTCCGAGCGCGACATCATCACCTACCTCGCCCACAGCCGGGTCACCGAGCAGCGCGCCTCCGAGCAGATGGCCCTGCTGTGCAAGCACTTCGCCGACCACCCCGACCTCGGCCGCGCCGTGAAAATGATCTCGAACGACGAGGACAACCACCTGGCGTACTGCCACGAGGAACTGCTCCGCCTCGCCCGCGCCGGACACGGCCGCACCATCCAGCGCACCCTGCGCGAGTACGCGCTCGCCGAGATCCGGGTGTACCGCGACGTCAGCCTCGCCGTGATGGACCACATGGGCCGCATCCTGGGCTGGCCCCGGGCCAGATCGGCGGTGCTGGCCGCCGGGATCCACGGCGTCTACGCGTACGAACGGCTGGTGGGATGGCGGCGCATGGTGAGCCTGGCGCAGCCCGAGCGGCGCGACGCGCTGGGCGGTCCCGCGGTGCCGGAGCCCGGGTCCGCCTGAGAGCCTGTCGGGGCGCCGGCCCGTCCGTCAGAGCCAGCCGCGGCGCTTGAACTGCCGGTACAGCGCGAAGACCACGACGGCCATCAGCGCGATCACCACCGGATAGGACCACAACCAGCGGAGCTCCGGCATGTGATCGAAGTTCATGCCGTAGATCCCCGCCACCATGGTCGGCACGGCGGCCATCGCCGCCCAGGCCGAGATCTTGCGCATGTCGTCGTTCTGCCGCACGCCCACCTGGGCCAGATGGGCCGAGAGGATGTCGGAGAGCAGCCGGTCCAGCCCCTCCACGTACTCGTTGGCGCGCGTCAGATGGTCGCTGACGTCGCGGAAGAACGGCTGCGAGTGCTCGTGGACGAACGGCACGTCCGCGCTCGCCAGCCGGGCCATGGGGGCGCTCAGCGGACCGGTGGCCCGGCGGAACTCCAGGATCTGCCGCTTGAAGGTGTAGATGCGGGCCGCGGTGCTCTTGGTGTCGCCGACGCCGGTCGGCGCGAACACCTCGGTCTCCAGCTCCTCCAGGTCGACCTGGAGCTCGCCCGCCACCTCGATGTAGTGGTCGACGACGGCGTCGCTGATCGCGTACAGCACCGCCGTCGGCCCGTGCTTGAGCACCTCCGGCTCGGCCTCCAGCCGGCGGCGTACCGCGGCGAGCGGCGCGCCCTCCCCGTGCCGGACCGTCACGACGAACGAATCGCCTATGAAGGCCATCAGCTCATCGGTGGTGACCGTGTCGCTGGTGGGCTCGTACACCACCGGTTTGATGACGGCGAAGAGCGAGTCGTCGTACACCTCCAGCTTGGGCCGCTGGTGCGCGCTCAGGGCGTCCTCCACCGCCAGCGGATGCAGCCCGAACTCGCTCCTGACGAGTGCGAACTCCTTCTCCGTCGGCTCGTGCAGCCCGATCCAGAGGAACGCGTCCCCGGTGGCCCGTGCCTCGTCGAGGGCGTCGGAGAAGTCGGCGGGGCCGTCGGTGCGGCGCCCGTCCCGGTAGATGGCACAGTCCACGATCACGGCGCGCATTCTTCCCTGCCGCGCTCCCCGGCGCACCTCACCCTCGTCGGCGGCCTACGCTGGCCCGTATGCCCACCCTGATCCTCGTACGCCATGGACGCTCCACCGCCAACACGGCCGGGGTGCTCGCGGGCCGCACCCCCGGTGTCGCGCTCGACGAGCGCGGTGCCGAACAGGCCGCGGCACTGCCCGGACGGCTCGCCGGGCTGCCCCTGGCCGCAGCCGTCAGCAGCCCGCTCCAGCGCTGCCGGGAGACCCTGCGGCCGCTCCTCGCCGCCCGGCCGGAGCTGGAACTGCACACCGAGGAGCGGATCAGCGAGTGCGACTACGGTGACTGGTCGGGGCGCAAACTCGCGGAGCTCGCCGACGAACCGCTGATGGGCGTCGTGCAGCAGCACCCGTCTGCCGCGGCGTTCCCCGGCGGCGAGTCGATGCGCGGCATGCAGGCGCGCGCCGTCGACGCGGTACGGGACTGGAACGCCCGCGTCGAGGCCGGGCACGGCGACGACGCCGTCTACCTGATGTGCTCGCACGGCGACATCATCAAGGCCCTCGTCGCCGACGCGCTCGGCATGCATCTCGACCTCTTCCAGCGGGTCCACGCCGACCCCTGTTCGGTCACCGCGATCCGCTACACCAGGCTGCGGCCCTTCCTGCTGCGGCTCGGCGACACCGGGGACCTCGCGTCGCTGGCACCGCGCGAGCACCCCGGCGGGGCCGACCCGGGCGCGCGCCCGGCGGCGGACGCGGACGCGGCTGTCGGGGGCGGCGCTGGGGCGCCGTGATCGCTTCGCGCAGTAGGGTGGACGCTCCGTAGGCGCCTTGCCCCGGGGGAACCTCCCGCGGCCCCGGCCGCCCCTCATCCACCGTCGATCTCAAGGGAGACAGGACGTGTCCCGTCAGGTGTTCCTCTACGACCCCCCGGACCGTTTCGTGGCCGGTACGGTCGGATTGCCTGGACGCCGTACGTTCTTCCTGCAGGCATCCTCAGGCGGACGTGTCACCAGCGTGGCCCTGGAGAAGACCCAGGTGGCCGCGCTCGCCGAGCGGATCGACGAACTGCTCGACGAAGTGGTGCGGCGGACCGGCGGAAACTCCCCGGTGCCCGCCGTCGCGCCGATGGACGTCACCGACACCGCGCCCCTGGACGTCCCCGTCGAGGAGGAGTTCCGGGTCGGCACGATGGCGCTCGCCTGGGACGGCGAGGAACAGCGCATGATCGTCGAGGCGCAGGCGCTGGTCGAACTGGACGTGGACTCCGACGAGGACCTCGCCGAGGCCGAGGAGCGGTTGCTCCAGGACGAGGAGAACGGTCCGCCGATGCTCCGGGTCCGGCTCAGCGGCGCGCAGGCACGGGCCTTCGCCAAGCGAGCGCTGGACGTGGTGAACGCCGGACGTCCGCCGTGCCCGCTGTGCAGCCTGCCGCTCGATCCGGAAGGACACGTATGCCCGCGCCAGAACGGATACCGTCGCGGAGCCTGACCGGCACCGACCCGGTCGCCCTGCTCGCCGAGGGGGAGCTCACCGTCCTCGGACAGATCCGCGGGGCGTCCAACGCGGTGCTGTACTGCACGGTCGCGCGCGACGGCGAGGAGGCGACCTGCGTCTACAAGCCGGTGGCCGGCGAACAGCCCCTGTGGGACTTCCCGGACGGCACGCTCGCCGGGCGCGAGGTGGCCGCGTACGAGATATCCGAGGTGACCGGATGGGGCCTCGTGCCGCCCACCGTGCTGCGGGACGGTCCGTACGGCGAGGGCATGTGCCAGCTGTGGATCGACGCGGCGCCCGAGGACGGCGAGGCCGGTGAGGCGGGCGAGCCCCCGCTGCTCGCGCTCGTCGAGGACGAGGAGCCGGGGGAGGGCTGGAAGGCCGTCGCCCGTGCCGAGGTCGGCGAGGGGAGGACGGCCCTGCTGGTCCACGCGGACGACGCGCGGCTGCGGCGGCTGGCCGTCCTCGACGCCGTGATCAACAACGGGGACCGCAAGGGCGGCCATCTGCTGCCCGCACCCGATGGCCGGCTCTACGGCATCGACCACGGTGTGACCTTCAACGCGGACGACAAGCTGCGCACGCTGCTCTGGGGGTGGGCGGGGGAGCCGCTGACGGCGGAGGCCGTCGAGGTCGTCGAGCGGCTGGGGGCGGAACTCGCGCCGGGCACCCCGCTCGTCACCCGGCTGGGCGAGCTGATCACCGAGGTCGAGATCGAGGCGTTGCGGGGCCGTGTGGCGGGGCTGAGGGAGACGGGACGGCACCCGGAGCCGAGCGGGGAATGGCCGTCGATCCCCTGGCCGCCGGTCTGAGCCGAGCAGGGGATACGCGGAGCCCCGGGGCCTGCCGGACCGGCTCCGGGGGCGCGGACCGGGGTGCCGGTCCTGCACCCCGAAGCAGATGGGGCCACGCGGCGCAAGACCGCCTCTTCGGCCAAGAACCGGCAGCCGGTTCGTATCCGGAACATGCATCCGGTTACGCTCGTGGCATGCATGCCTGGCCCGCTTCTGAGGTCCCCGCCCTGCCTGGCAAGGGCCGCGACCTTCGGATCCACGACACCGCGACCGGCGGACGGATCACCCTTGACCCCGGTCCCGTCGCCCGCATCTATGTCTGCGGCATCACGCCGTACGACGCGACCCACATGGGTCATGCGGCGACCTACAACGCGTTCGACCTCGTTCAGCGCGTGTGGCTCGACACCAAGCGGCAGGTTCACTACGTCCAGAACGTGACCGACGTGGACGACCCGCTCCTGGAGCGGGCCGTGCGCGACGGTCAGGACTGGACCGAGCTCGCCGAGCGCGAGACGGCCCTGTTCCGCGAGGACATGACTGCCCTGCGCATGCTTCCGCCGAAGCACTACATCGGTGCCGTGGAGGCCATACCCGGCATCGTTCCGCTGGTGGAACGGCTCCGCGACGCCGGTGCCGCCTACGAGCTCGACGGCGACGTGTACTTCTCCGTCGAGACCGACCCGCACTTCGGCGGCGTCTCCAACCTCGACGCCGAGGCGATGCGGCTGCTCTCCGCCGAGCGCGGCGGCGACCCGGAGCGCCCCGGCAAGAAGAACCCCCTCGACCCGATGCTCTGGATGGCCGCCCGTGAGGGCGAGCCGAGCTGGGACGGCGCCTCCCTCGGCCCCGGCCGGCCCGGCTGGCACATCGAGTGCGTCGCCATCGCCCTGGACCACCTCGGCATGGGCTTCGACGTCCAGGGGGGCGGGTCCGACCTCGCCTTCCCGCACCACGAGATGGGCGCCTCGCACGCCCAGGTACTGACCGGCGAATACCCCTTCGCCCAGGCCTATGTGCACGCCGGAATGGTCGCCCTGGACGGCGAGAAGATGTCCAAGTCCCGGGGCAATCTGGTCTTCGTCTCGAAGCTGCGCCATGACGGCGTGGACCCGGCGGCGATCCGCCTGGCGCTGCTGTCGCACCACTACCGGTCCGACTGGGAGTGGACGGACCAGGTGCTCGCCGACGCGGTGGAGCGGCTCGCGCGGTGGCGGTCCGCCGTCTCCCGGCCCGACGGACTGCCCGCCGAGGCCCTGGTCGAGGAGGTCCGCGAGGCCCTCGCCGACGACCTGGACGCGCCGGCCGCGCTGGCCGCCGTGGACCGCTGGGCCGAGCGCCAGAACGCCGACGGCGGTACGGACGAGGGCGCGCCCGGCCTCGTCTCGCGCACCGTCGACGCGCTGCTGGGTGTCGCCCTGTAACACCGCGCAGGGTGACAACCCGCCGATTTCCACCGGATGTTCGGAACGAACCGGCCTTGGACTTCTCGACGAAGTTCAGGGCCGGTTCCGTTTTGTCCATGGTCAAGTGCTCGGTGTTGCGCTAAAAGCGCTCTATGCAAACATCAACGCGCATCAGAGCGGCGGCAGTTGCAGCCTTGTTCGGGCTGCTCGCCGTCCTCACGGGCCCCGGCGCGGCCGAGGCCGGCGCCGCCGAACCGGACACCACGGTCGGCGACCTCACCGGATTCTCCGCCGACGGATCCGTCTACCACCTGAAGGCCGGCACCGCCGAGGCGCGGGTCAGTTTCGTCTCCGCCGAGACCTTCCGTATCGAACTCGCCCCGGACGGCACGTTCTCGGACCCGACCGGCGACGACATCGTCCTGCCGCAGGGCACCCCGCCGCACACCCGGTGGAAGGAGCGGAGCGACCGCTATGAGCTCTCCACCGCCGACGTCACCCTGCGCGCCTACAAGTCGCCCCTGCGTTTCGCTCTGTACCGGGCCGACGGAAGCCAGGTCTGGTCCGAGGCCAAGGGGCTGAGCTGGAACGGAGAGAAGACCACCCAGACCCTGGCCCGCGGCGCGGACGAGCAGTTCTACGGCGCCGGCATGCAGAACGGCCGGGGCAACACCTCGCACCGGGACAAGACCGTCGAGGTCGGCGTCGACTACGACTGGGACGACGGCGGCCACCCCAACTCGGTGCCGTTCTACCTCTCCTCGGCCGGCTACGGCGTCTTCCGCAACACCTACGCGCCGAACACCTATGCCTTCACCGACCCGGTGACCACCAGCGCGAAGGAGAAGCGCTTCGACGCCTACTACTTCGCGGGTGACAGCGCCAAGGACGTCATCGGGCAGTACACGAAGCTCACCGGCAAGCCCTTCCTGCCGCCCGTGTACGGCATGGAGATCGGCGACGCCGACTGCTACCTCCACAACGCCAACCGCGGTGAACGCCACACCCTGGACGCCCTGAAGGTCGCCGACGGCTACGTCGAGAACGACATGCCGAACGGCTGGATGCTCGTCAACGACGGCTACGGCTGCGGATACGAGGACCTCGCCGAGACCGCCAAGGGCCTCCAGGGCCGCGACATGCAGCTCGGCCTGTGGACCCAGGACGGCATCGACAGGATCGCCGACCAGGTCAAGGCCGGCCAGCGGGTCGCCAAGCTGGACGTCGCCTGGATCGGCGCCGGCTACAAGTTCGCCCTGGACGGCTGCAAGGACGCGTACAAGGGCATCGAGGACAACAGCGACGCCCGCGGCTTCACCTACGCCCCCGAGAGCTGGTCGGGCGCGCAGCGCTGCGGCGTGCAGTGGTCCGGCGACCAGTACGGCACCTGGGACTACATCCGCTGGCAGATCCCGACCTACGCGGGCGCCACGATGTCCGGCCTCGCCTACACCACGGGCGACGTCGACGGCATCTTCGGCGGCAGCGCCAAGACCTACACCCGTGACCTCCAGTGGAAGATGTTCCTGGGGACCACGATGACGATGGACGGCTGGGCGGCCAGCGACAAGCAGCCCTACCGGTACGGAGAGCCGTACACCACCATCAACCGCGACTACCTCAAGCTCAAGGAGTCGCTGCTGCCCTATCAGTACTCCTACGCGCACGAGGCGACGAAGACCGGCGTCGGCATGGTCCGCCCGCTGGTCCTCGAATATCCGGACGACCCGAAGGCGGCGACGGACGCCGCGAAGTACGAGTTCATGTCCGGCGAGGACTTCCTCGTCGCACCGGTCTACCAGGACAGCACCGAGCGCGACGGCATCTATCTGCCGAAGGGCACCTGGACCGACTACTGGAGCGGGCGGACGTACGAGGGTCCGCTCACCCTCGACGACCACAGCGCCCCGCTCGACACCCTGCCGCTGTTCGTCAAGGGCGGTGCCAGTGTGCCGATGTGGCCCGGCATCCGCTCGTACAAGGACCGCACCGCCGGCTCCCCGCTCGCCTGGGACGTCTACCCGCAGGGCAGGTCGTCCTTCACGTTGTACGAGGACGACGGCGTCACCCGGCAGCACCGCGACGGCAAGTACGCCACCCAGCGGGCCGACGTGGACGCACCGGTCCGGGGCGCGGGCGACGTGACCGTGCGGATCGGCGCGAGCGAGGGGAAGTTCACGGGCAAGCAGGGCGAGCGCCCGTACGAGTTCACCGTGCACACCGGCTCCGCCCCGAGCGCGGTCGAGCTCGGCGGGAAGCTGCCCCGGCTGGGCTCCGCCGCCGCGTTCAAGGCCGCGAAGCAGGGCTGGTGGTACGACCGGGACGACCGCGGCGGTGTCGTGAAGATCAAGACCGCGCCGCTGTCCACCGGCAAGAAGTTCTCCGTGAAGCTGAAGGACACCAGCGCGGTCGGCGGCCGGCACGCCGCGGCGGGCGCCGTGGTCTCCGTGCCGTCCGGGCAGGAGGTCGGCGCCGGGGCCGCGGGTACCGTCGCCGTCGATGTCACCGCGGGCAGGGCCGATGTGACCGGCGCCGAGGTCGGCCTCGACGTCCCCGAGGGCTGGCAGGTCGCACGGACCGCGAAGGTGGACCGGATCCCGGCGGGCACCACCCGGCGGGTCGAGGTGTCCGTCACCCCCGCGAAGGACGCCGTGGCGGGCGAGGCACGGATCACCGCACTCGTCCGCTACCGGTCGGCCGGTGAGTCCCGGACCGCCACGCAGCGCTTCGCGGCCGGAGTCATGCCACCGCCGCCCACCGGCGAGGCCTGGGCGAGCGATCTGGTGTGGCTGAAGTCCACCAACGGCTACGGACCGGCCGAACGGGACCGCAGCAACGGCGAGTCGGGCGCGAGCGACGGGCACCCGCTGACCCTCGCCGGGAAGACGTACGAGAAGGGGATCGGCACCCATGCCGACTCCGACATCGAGGTCTATCTCGGCGGGCGCTGCACCGCGTTCACCGCCGACGCGGGGATCGACGACGAGATCAACGGCTACGGCGAGGTGGCCTTCTCCGTCGAGGCGGACGGCAAGGTGCTGTGGACCTCCCCGAAGGTGACCGGGGCTTCGGCGACCGTGCCGGTCGACGTGAAGCTCGACGGTGCGCGTCATGTGCACCTGAAGGTCACGGACACCAACGGCTCCAAGACCGGTGACCACGGGGACTGGGCCGCGGCCCGGTTCAGCTGTTCCTGAATGTCCCGGACAGCACGGGAGCGCCGGGCGGTGACGTACCCGCCCGGCGCTCCACCGGTCCCGTCAGTCCTCCGGGGAGTCCTCCGACGAATCCTGCGGGCCGTCGCCGTCACCGCGGTCGCCGCCCTCCCGGTCGGCCGGTGGCTGCCGGCCGGGTCCGCCCGCGGGCGGCGCGCCGGGCCCGGTGTCGCCGCCGGTCTCGGGACGGGCCGGCTTGGGCGGACGGGTCCGGCCGCTGGAGGTGTCGCGCAGATACGAGGCGTCGCCGCTCTCCGTCGCGTGCCCGCCCGGCGCCTGGCCCGGACCGATGTCCCTGCGGCGCAGATAGCGCTCGAACTCCCGGGCGATGGCCTCGCCGCTCGCCTCGGGAAGCTCGGCGGTGTCCCGGGCCTCCTCCAGCGTCTGCACGTACTCGGCCACCTCGCTGTCCTCGGCGGCCAGTTGGTCGACGCCGAGCTGCCAGGCGCGCGCGTCCTCGGGCAGTTCGCCCAGCGGGATGCGCAGACCGATCAGGTCCTCCAGGCGGTTCAGCAGCGCGAGCGTGGCCTTCGGGTTGGGCGGCTGCGACACATAGTGCGGCACCGCCGCCCACAGGCTCACCGCGGGCACGCCCGCGTGCGTGCAGGCCTCCTGGAGGATGCCGACGATGCCCGTCGGCCCCTCGTACCTGGTCTCCTCCAGGTCCATGGTCCGCGCCAGATCCGGATCGGAGGTGACTCCGCTGACCGGAACCGGGCGGGTGTGCGGGGTGTCGCCGAGCAGGGCGCCCAGGACCACCACCATCTCCACACCCAGCTCATGGGCGAAGCCCAGGATCTCGTTGCAGAACGAGCGCCAGCGCATGGATGGTTCGATACCGCGGACCAGGACGAGATCGCGGGGTTTGTCCCCGCCGACGCGGACCACGGAGAGTCTGGTGGTCGGCCAGGTGATCTTGCGCACCCCGCCGTCCAGCCACACCGTCGGCCGGTTGACCTGGAAGTCGTAGTAGTCCTCGGCGTCCAGCGCCGCGAACACCTCGCCCTTCCACTCCCGGTCCAGGTGCGCGACCGCCGTGGAGGCGGCGTCCCCTGCGTCGTTCCATCCCTCGAACGCGGCCACCATGACCGGGTCGATCAGCTCGGGAACCCCCTCGAGCTCGATCACCCAGGCCTCCTTCCGAAGTTCCCTTGTGTACCCATCAACCTTACGGCTTCCGGCCACTCCTGCCGCAGCCTCCGTACACAGCCGGGTGAACCTGGTCCACGAGAGTGCACCACCGGTCGAATCAAGGCACTGGACTCCGGATACATCCGAGCTGTGTCCGGTCAATTTCGATCAATCCCTGGACGTTGGCGCCCTGGTGGCGCTATACATCGGATGACCAGAACAGAGGTCCGATGTTATTCCCCTGGGGGCGCACATGAGTCAGACCGTCACGGATTTCGAGGTCCACGACATCCGTTTTCCGACCTCGGAACAACTGGACGGCTCGGACGCCATGAACCCCGATCCCGACTACTCGGCTGCCTACGTCGTACTGCGTACCGATGTCCCCGACCGCACGGACGGCCCGGACAGCGGCGGCATCGAGGGACATGGCTTCTGTTTCACCATCGGGCGCGGCAACGAGGTGATGGCCGCCGCCATCGACGCGCTGCGCCCCTACCTGGTGGGGCGTCCGGCGCCCCGCACCGCGGCCGACCTCGCCGCACTGCACCGTGAGCTCACCCATGACTCGCAACTGCGCTGGCTCGGCCCGGAGAAGGGCGTGATGCACATGGCGGCCGGCGCGGTCGTCAACGCCGCCTGGGACCTGGCGGCCAAGCTGGCGGGCAGACCCGTCTGGGAGTTCCTCGCCGGGATGACGCCCGAGGAACTCGTCTCCCTCGTCGACTTCCGCTACCTCAGCGACGCCCTCACCCCCGAGGAGGCCCTGGCGATCCTGCGGGCCGCCGAACCGGGGCGGGCCGAGCGCGCCGCACGGCTGCGCGCCGAGGGGTACCCGGCGTACACCACCTCGCCCGGCTGGCTGGGCTACAGCGACGACAAGCTGGTCAGGCTGGCCAAGGAGGCCGTCGCCGACGGCTTCACCCAGATCAAGCTGAAGGTCGGCGGCAGCCTGCGCGACGACGTCCGCAGGCTCGCCCTGGCCCGCGACGCGGTCGGGCCCGACATCCGGATCGCCGTCGACGCCAACCAGCGCTGGGACGTCCCGGACGCGGTCGAGTGGATGACCGCGCTCGCGCCGTACGACCCGCACTGGATCGAGGAGCCGACCAGCCCCGACGACATCCTCGGCCACGCCGCCGTCCGGGCCGGCCAGCCGGTCAAGGTCGCCACCGGCGAACACGTCGCCAACCGCGTCGTGTTCAAGCAGCTGCTCCAGGCCGGAGCCGTCGACTTCGTCCAGATCGACGCGGCACGCGTCGCGGGCGTCAACGAGAACCTCGCGATCCTGCTGCTCGCCGCGAAGTACGGCGTGCCGGTCTGCCCGCACGCGGGCGGGGTAGGACTCTGCGAGCTGGTGCAGCACCTCTCCATGTTCGACTACGTGGCGGTCTCCGGCAGTTGGGACAACCGCGTGATCGAGTACGTCGACCATCTCCACGAGCACTTCGCCGACCCCACCGTGATCGAGTCCGGCCGCTACACCGCGCCGAGCTCCCCGGGCTTCTCCGCCCGGATGCTCCCCGAGTCGATCGCCGCACACCGCTACCCGCAGGGCGCCGTATGGCAGGCCCGCCGCACCGAGGAGGCCCACCGATGACCACGACGAGCGACTTCGAGGGAATGGGCGCCCTGATCACGGGCGGCGCCTCAGGCATCGGGGCAGCCGTCGCGACCATGCTGCTGGCGCGCGGCGCGCGGGTGGCCGTACTGGACCGGGAGACCGCCGGCGCCCCAGCGGGCGCCCTCGCCGTCAAGGCGGACGTCACCGACGACGACGCCGTGCGCGAGGCGGTGGACCGCGCCGCCGCCGAACTGGGCGTGCTGCACACCGTCGTGTCCAACGCGGGCATCGGCTCCATCGGCACGGTCGAGGACAACGCCGACGACGAGTGGACCCGGGTCCTGGACATCAACGTCCTCGGCATGGTCCGCACCGCCCGGCACGCCCTGCCCCATCTGCGGCGCGCCGCGGCCGCCCGCCCCGGCGCCGTGTCGATCACCCAGACCTGCTCCATCGCGGCGACCGCCGGTCTGCCGCAGCGCGCCCTGTACAGCGCGAGCAAGGGAGCGGTCCTCTCGCTGACCCTGGCGATGGCCGCCGACCACGTCCGTGAGGGCATCCGGGTCAACTGCGTCAACCCCGGCACCGCGGACACCCCGTGGATCGGCCGGCTCCTCGGCCAGGCCGACGACCCGGCCGCCGAGCGGGCCGCGCTCAACGCCCGCCAGCCGCTGGGACGCCTGGTGTCGGCCGACGAGGTGGCCGCCGCGATCGTCTACCTCGCGAGCCCCGCCGCCGCCTCGGTCACCGGCACGGCCCTGGCCGTCGACGGCGGCATGCAGGGGCTGCGCCTGCGCCCCGCCGAGAGCTGACCGGGGGCGCCGGGGCGGGGCGGGGGGGGGGGAGGGGGGGGGGTCGGCTGGAGGCATACAAGAGAGAGAGAAAATGAAACCGAACCCCACAAC
>NZ_JBHWIY010000005.1:182221-211065 GCF_042731715.1 Streptomyces sp. NPDC059832
CCCCCCCCCCCCCCCCCCCCCCCCCCCCCCCCCCCCCCCCCCCCCCCCCTCCCCCTCCCCCCCCCCCCCCCCCCCCCCCCCCCCCCCCCCCCTCCCCCCCCCCCCCTCCCCCCCCCCCCCCCCTCCCCCCCCCCCCCCCCCCCCCCCCCCCGGGCCCGAGCCGCGTCACCGGGCCGCACCCTCGCGCACCATGCACCTCCGCTTTGCCGACAGAGCTCCGAGCCGGTACTCACAAAGGACGGGACACCAATGAGAGTGCGTACGACGAGTGCGGCGGCCTGCGCCGTACTGCTGGCCGTCACTGCCCTCGCGGGCTGCAACCGCGAGTCCACCGCCGACGGCGCGGGCGGCGGGAAGGTCGGGATCGACCTGCCGCGCAGCGACAGCGACTTCTGGAACTCGTACCAGAACTACGTGGAGAAGGGCGTCAAGGCGGGCGAGGTCGAGGCGCTGCCGCTGACCAACTCGCAGAACGACATCGGCAAGCTGGTCGCCAACGTCCAGACCTTCACCGACCAGGGCGCCAAGGCCGTCGTGATGGCACCGCAGGACACCGGCGCGATCACCGAGTCGCTCAACACGCTGAACGAGAAGAAGATCCCGGTCGTCAGCGTCGACACCCGCCCCGACAAGGGCAACATCTACATGGTGGTGCGTGCCGACAACAAGGCGTACGGGGCCAACGCCTGCAAGTACCTCGGCGAGCAGCTCAAGGGCAAGGGCAAGGTCGTCGAGTTCCAGGGCGACCTCTCCTCGATCAACGGCCGTGACCGGTCCGAGGCGTTCAAGGCCTGCATGGACAAGGACTTCCCCGGCATCAAGGTCTTCGAGCTGGCCACCGACTGGAAGGGCGACGTCGCCTCCGCCAAGCTCCAGGCCACCCTGGCCGCCAACCCCGACATCAACGGCATCTACATGCAGGCCGGCGGTGTCTTCCTGCAGCCCACCCTCGCCCTCCTGGAGCAGAAGAAGCTGCTGAAGCCGGCCGGTACGCCGGGGCACATCACGATCATCTCCAACGACGGCATCCCGGAGGAGTTCGACGCGATCAAGGCCGGGAAGATCGACGCGACGATCTCCCAGCCCGCCGACCTGTACGCGAAGTACGCGCTGTACTACGCCAAGGCGGCCCTGGACGGCAAGACCTTCAAGGAAGGCCCCACCGACCACGACTCGAACATCATCAAGATCCCGAACGGCTTCGAGGACCAGCTGCCCGCGCCGCTGGTGACCAAGGACAACGTCGACGACCCGAAGCTGTGGGCCAACCAGCTGGAGAAGAAGAGCTAGCCATGGACCAGGCACCACCTGCCGTACAGGCGGAAGGCGTTGTCAAACGCTTCGGGCCCACCGTGGCGCTCGACGGGGTCCGGCTCACCGTGCAGCCGGGTGAGTCCCACGCCCTGGTCGGGCGCAACGGCGCGGGCAAGTCGACGCTGGTCAGCGTCCTGACCGGGCTCCACAGGGCGGACGCGGGCACGGTCACCTTCGGCGGGGAGCCCGCGCCCGCCTTCGGCGACACCACGGCCTGGCAGTCCAAGGTCGCCTGCGTCTACCAGAAGTCCATGGTCGTCCCGGACCTCACCGTCGCGGAGAACCTCTTCCTCAACCGCTTCGACGACAACGCCCCCTGGATCGGCTGGGGCAGGCTCCGCAGGCGTGCGCAACAGCTGCTGGCCGACTACGGCGTCCAGGTCGACCCCAGCACCCGGGCGCGCGATCTCGCCGTCGAGCAGCGGCAGTTCGTCGAAATCGCCAGGGCGCTGTCCTTCGGCGCCCGGCTGATCATCCTGGACGAACCGACCGCCCAGCTCGACGCCCGGGGCATCGGGCGGCTCTTCGACAAGCTGCGGGAACTGCAGAGCCAGGGAGTGGCGTTCCTCTTCATCTCCCACCATCTGCAGGAGGTGTACGAGCTGTGCACGGCGGTCACCGTCTACCGCGACGCCCGCCATGTGCTGACCGCCCCGGTCGCCGACATCGCCAAGGCGGAGCTGGTGGCGGCGATGACCGGCGAGCAGTCCGCCGGTGCCACCGCCTGGCACGCGGGCGGCGGCGGTGCCGCGGCACGGGACGAGTCGGTTGCCCCGGTGCTGCGTACCGAAGGGCTCACCGTCCAGGGCCGGTTCGAACCGCTGGACCTGGAGGTCCGCCCCGGTGAGGTGCTCGGCCTCGCCGGTTCCGCGGCCAGCGGCAACACGGCCCTGGGCGAGACCCTGGCCGGCATGCGGAAGGCGGGCGGCGGCACGGTCCGCGTGCACGGCAGGGCCGTGCGCTCCGGCAGCGTGCCGCACGCGCTGGACGCCGGGATCGGCTACATCCCCGAGGACCGGCACGACCAGGGCCTCGTCCTGGAACGCAGCGTCGCCGAGAACGCCACGCTCACGGTCACCGACCAGCTCGGCCCGTGGGGGACCGTACTGCCCTCCCGTACCAGGGAGTTCGCGCGCTCGATGATCGCCTCGCTGGACATCAAGACGCAGGGGCCCGAGCAGCCCGTCTCCGGGCTCTCCGGCGGCAACCAGCAGAAGGTGGTGGTCGCCCGCGCACTGGCCCGCGAGCCGAGCGTGCTGGTGGCGGTGCGGCCCACCGCGGGCGTGGACGTCAAGTCCAAGGACTCGCTGCTCGGAGTCGTGCGACGGGTCGCCGACGAGGGGAACGCCGCAGTGATCATCTCGGACGAGCTGGACGATCTGCGGGTCTGCGACCGGGTGCTCGCCCTGTTCCACGGCCGCGTGGTCGCGACATTCGCAAGCGGGTGGAACGACGGGGAGCTCGTCGCCGCCATGGAAGGTGTGGGGGAGAGGGAATGACCGGCACGGTACGGCCCCTGGCGGCCGACGGCATCGACGGCGGGCCGAAGGGCTCCTCGACCGGCGAACGGCCGCTGGACCGGCTGAAGCTGATCAGATGGAGCGACTTCTCCCTGGTACCGGTGATCCTGGTGCTGATGGTGATCGGGTTCATCGTCTCGCCGGTGTTCCTGACCTCCGAGAACCTGATCAGCGTCGTCCAGCAGTCCTCCGAGCTCAGCCTGCTGGTGCTGGGCCAGGCGCTGATCCTGATCTGCGGACGGATGGACCTGTCCCTGGAGTCGACGATCGGCATCGCGCCGGTCGTCGCGATGTGGCTGGTCCTGCCCGCCGAGGGCGGCCGTTTCGCGGGCCTGGGCCTGCTGCCCACCTGGTCGGCGATCCCGCTCTGTCTGCTGGTGGGCCTGGCGATCGGCGCGGTCAACGGCTTCCTGATGCTGAAACTGAGGGTCAACGGCTTCATCGCCACGCTCGGCATGCTCACCATGCTGCGCGGCCTCCACATCGGGATCACCGAGGGCAAGTCCATCACCGACGTCCCGGAGTCCTTCCGCTACCTCGGCAAGAGCGAGTGGCTCGGCGCACCGGCCGCCGTCTGGATCTGCCTGGCCCTGTTCGCCGTCGGCGGCGCCGCGCTGGCCTGGCTGCGCCACGGACGCTCGCTGTACGCCATCGGCGGCAACCCGGAGGCGGCGCGCGCCGCGGGCATCCGGGTGGACCGGGTCACCTGGATCGTGCTGGCCGTCGGCGGGCTGCTGGCGGCCTTCGCGGGCATCCTCTACACCGGCCACTACGGATCGGTCGCGGCCACCCAGGGCAACGGCTGGATCTTCCAGGTGTTCGCCGCCGCGGTCATCGGAGGCATCAGCCTCAAGGGCGGCAGGGGCACCCTGTTCGGCGCGCTGACCGGTGTGCTGACGCTCCAGCTGGTGGTCAACGTGATGACCCTCGGCGGTGTCCCGGCGCTGTGGAACCAGTTCCTCAACGGCGCGATCATCATCGTCGCCCTGGTCATCTCCCGCTTCGCGAGCGGCGAGAAGCAGGACTGAGGCCCGCTTCCCGGACGCCGGACGGGGCGGATCCAGCCCGTCCGGCGTCCGAGGACCGGGGGTCCGGGGCGGAGCCCCGGGTCCGCCCCGGACCGTGCTACAGCGTCGACCGCAACCACTGCTCCACGCTCGCCACATGCACCGTCGCCCAGGCCCGCGCGGCCTCCGCGTCCCGGTCCCGCAGCGCCGAAACGATGGCCCGGTGCTCATGGAGCGTGCGGCTGACCGCGTCCTCCTGCGTCAGCCCGCGCCAGACCCGCGCCCGGGTCGTCGGCCCCGACAGCCCGTCGAGCAGCGAACAGAGCACCGAGTTCCCGGACGACTGCACGATGCCGCGGTGGAACTCCAGATCGCAGGCGACCAGTTCCTCCACCGAGGGCTGCGCCCCCAGCGCGTCCAACTGCGAGCTGAGCACGTCCAGTTGGGCCTCGCTGATCCGGGTGGCGGCCATCGCCGTCGCGGCGGGCTCCAGGATCCTGCGGACCGCGAGGAACTCCAGCACCGTGTCGTCGCGGTGGAAGTCCACCACGAAGCTCAGCGCCTCCAGGAGCAGCTGCGGATCGAGGCTGGTCACATACGTGCCGTCGCCCTGGCGCACATCGAGGATGCGGATCAGCGAAAGGGCGCGCACCGCCTCGCGGAGCGAGTTGCGGGAGAGCCCGAGCTCCGCTGCGAGTTCGCTCTCCTTGGGGAGCCGGTCGCCGGGGCGCAGGGCACCCGAGACGATCATTCCCTTGATCTTCTCGATCGCCTCGTCGGTGACAGCCATGACGGTCCTCCTGGATCCGGACTGGAATCAGACATCCGATGTATCCCTTCATTATGCGGGTCGGCGGAGTCGGATGAACCAGGTCTGCCGCAGGTCGCACCGGGTGCGGGCCGCCGGACGCCTGCCGGGGTCAGTCCCAGAGCGCGGACGGTGCCTCGCGCCGCACCACCGGAGCGATCTCCTCCGCGAACCGCTGGAGGGTTTCGGCCTGCTCGTCCCGGCCCAGCCCGAAACCGTCCACACCGACCGACTGGAGGTCGTGCCCGTACACCTCGTGCCAGCCGAGGATCTTGTCGATGATCTGCTGCGGGCTGCCGATCAGCTGGGGTCCGTCCGCGATGGCCTCCTCGATCGTCCGGAACGGTGTGTTGTAGCCGGCCCTTCCCTCCAGATGCGGCCGGAAGGACTGAGCCACCTTCGCCTCGTACAGCTCCTTGTAGCGCTCCACGGCCTGCTGCGAACTGTCGGCGATCAGCAGCCCGCCCGACCCCGCGGCCACATGCGCGCGGGCCGGATCGTGGCCGTACGCCTCGAAGCGCTCCCGGTAGTGGTCGATCAGCCGGGCGTACGCCGCACGGGGCTGGATGGCGTTGGCGGTGAACAGCGGATCTCCGTGGCGCGCCGCCAGTTCGGGGGAGTCGAGACTGGTCGCCGAGCCGTGCCAGACGCGCGGCGGCCCCGCGTACGGGCGCGGCAGGGTCGTGGTGTTCTTCAGCGCGGGCCGGAACTCGCCCTCCCAGTCGACGCCCTCCTCGCGCCAGAGCCGCCGCAGCAGCTCGTACTTCTCCCGCTGGAGGTCCCACTGCCGCTCCTCGTCGAGCCCGAAGAGGTCGAAGTGACCGGCCTCCGCGCCCTTGCCGACGACGAGTTCGATCCGGCCCCGGGAGATCTGGTCGAGCGTCGCGAAGTCCTCGGCCACCCGCACGGGATCGAGAATCGCGACGACCGTGACACCGGTCAGCAGCCGGATGGTGGAGGTACGGGCCGCCAGCGCGCCGAGCACCACGCTCGGGCTGGACGAGAGGAAGGGACCGGCATGCCGTTCGCCGATCGCGTACGCGTCGAAACCCAGCCGTTCCGCGACGACGCCGGTCCCGATCACTTCCTCGAACCGCGCGGCGGGGGAGGGGAGTCGGTGGTCGAGCGGGTGCGGGGCGTGGCCGATGAGGGAGAGCACGGAGAACTTCATGGCTCAACTGTCCCCGCGCCGTATTGCACCCGTATGGCGGCCGTATGGCGCGTTCGCCGGTCCCCGCGGTGCCCCCGGCATGCGCCGAGGGGCGGCTCCCCCGAAGGAGCCGCCCCTCGACGTGCCTCGGGACGGGTCAGCCCCGGTCGCCGAGCATGGACTCGACGCCGGCCCGGATCTCGTCCGTCGCCAGGCCCCGGATCGTCAGCGTCGTCCGGCGGCGCAGCACATCGTCCGCCGTCTCGGCCCACTCGTGGTCACGGGCGTAGGCGACCTGCGCCCAGATCTCCGGCGCGTCCGGGTGGATGCGCTCGGCCAGCGACGGGTTCTCGTTCGCCATCCGCGCGATGTCGAAGGAGAGCGAGCCGTAGTGCGTGGCGAGGTGCCGGGCGGTGTCGGCCGCCATCCGCGGGCCGGGCGTGCCGCCGTCGACCATCAGCCGGTGCGCCACCGCGTTCGGGTTGGCGATGCCGGGCAGCGGGAGCTTCTTCGGCAGGTGCGCGATCGGCTCCATGTCCTCGGCGAGCGGGTGCCCGGGGAGTGCGGCCAGCTTGTTCATCACCGTACGGCCGATGTGGCGGAACGTCGTCCACTTGCCGCCCGCGACCGACAGCATCCCGCCGCGGCCCTCCGTCACGACCGTCTCCCGCTTGGCCTTGGACGTGTCGCCGGGGCCGCCGGGCAGCACCCGCAGACCGGCGAAGGAGTAGGTGATCAGATCGCGCGACAGCTGCTGGTCCCGGATCGAGAACGCCGCCTCGTCGAGGATCTGCGCGGTGTCCTTCTCGTTGACCGCGACGTCCGCGGGATCGCCCTCGTACTCCTCGTCCGTCGTGCCGAGGAGCAGCATGTCCTCCCACGGCAGGGCGAAGGTGATGCGGTACTTGTCGATCGGGGTGGCCAGCGCTGCCTTCCACGGACGGGTGCGCTTCAGCACGAGGTGTGCGCCCTTGGACAGACGTATGGAGGGCGCCGCGTCCGGGTTCTCCATCCGGCGCAGGTGGTCGACCCACGGTCCGGTGGCGTTCAGCACGAGCCGGGCGCTGACGCCGAACTCCGTGCCGTCCGTGCGGTCCTCCAGGTCGGCGCCCGTCACCCGTCCCTTGGTGAACCGCAGCCCGGTCACCGCCGCGTGGTTGAGGACGACCGCACCCGCCTCGACGGCCGCGCGGACGGTCATCAGCGCCATCCGGGCGTCGTTCATCTGGTCGTCGCCGTAGACCGCGACGGCCTTCAGGTTGTCCGTACGCAGCTCGGGCACGTCGCGCTGCGCCTTCGCCGGGCTGATGACATGCCCGACCCCGTCACCGAACGCGGAGAGCGCCGAGTACGCGAACACGCCCGCGCCGAGCTTGGCCGCGCCGTGCGGCCCGCCCTTGTAGACCGGCAAATAGAAGGTGAGCGGATTGGCGAGGTGCGGGGCGACCTGACGGGACACCGCGCGCCGCTCGAAGTGGTTCTCCGCCACCAGCTTCACCGCGCCGGTCTGCAGGTAGCGCAGACCGCCGTGGAGCAGCTTGGACGAGGCGGAGGAGGTGGCGCCGGCGAAGTCGCCGGCGTCCACCAGAGCCACCCGCAGCCCGGACTGCGCGGCGTGCCAGGCGGTGGAGATGCCCAGGATGCCGCCACCGATCACCAGGAGGTCGTACGCCGCCTTGGACAGCTGCTCCCTGGTCTCGGCACGGCTCGGGAGGGAGCCGGAGGCCGGGTGGGTCCCGAGGGCCGGGACGCTCTGCAGGGTGGTCATGTCGATTACTCCTCGTCTTCGATCCAGCCCATGGTCCGTTCCACGGCCTTGAGCCAGCTCTTGTACTCGCGGTCGCGGGTGTCCGCGTCCATGCGGGGGGTCCACTCGGCGGCCCGGCGCCAGTTGGCGCGCAGCGCGTCGGTGTCCGGCCAGAAGCCGACGGCGAGACCGGCGGCGTAGGCGGCGCCGAGGCAGGTCGTCTCGGCGACCATCGGCCGCACCACGGGTGCGTCCAGGAAGTCGGCGAGCGTCTGCATCAGCAGGTTGTTGGAGGTCATGCCGCCGTCGACCTTGAGGGCGGTCAGCTCGACCCCCGAGTCCTTGGTCATGGCGTCGGTGATCTCGCGGGTCTGCCAGGCGGTGGCCTCCAGGACGGCACGGGCGATGTGCGCCTTGGTGACGTACCTGGTCAGGCCGGCGATGACGCCGCGGGCGTCGGAGCGCCAGTACGGGGCGAACAGGCCGGAGAACGCGGGCACGAAGTACGCGCCGCCGTTGTCCTCGACCGACGAGGCCAGGGTCTCGATCTCGGCCGCGGACTTGATCAGGCCCATCTGGTCGCGCATCCACTGCACCAGCGAACCGGTGACGGCGATGGAGCCCTCCAGGGCGTAGACCGGCTTCTGGTCGCCGATCCGGTACCCGACGGTCGTCAGCAGTCCGTTGTACGAGTTGACGGGCGTCTCACCGGTGTTCATCAGCATGAAGGTGCCGGTGCCGTACGTGGACTTGGCCTCGCCCTCGGAGAAGCAGGTCTGGCCGAAGAGGGCCGCCTGCTGGTCACCGAGCGCGGACGCCACGGGGACCCCGTCGAGCACGCCGCCCTTGGCGTTGCCGTACACCTCGGCGGAGGAACGGATCTCGGGGAGCACCGCGGCCGGGATCTCCATCGACTGGAGGATGCGCTCGTCCCACTGCATCTCGTGCAGGTTCATCAGGAGCGTGCGCGAGGCGTTGGTGACGTCGGTGACGTGGACGCCGCCGTCGGTGCCGCCGGTCAGGTTCCAGATGACCCAGGAGTCCATGGTGCCGAAGAGGATGTCGCCGCGCTCGGCGCGCTCGCGCAGCCCCTCGACGTTGTCGAGCAGCCAGCGGACCTTGGGGCCGGCGAAGTACGAGGCGAGCGGCAGACCGGTCTCGCGGCGGAAGCGGTCCTGGCCGACGTTGCGGCCGAGCTCCTTGCAGAGCGCGTCCGTCCGGGTGTCCTGCCAGACGAGGGCGTTGTGGACCGGCTCACCGGTGTTCTTGTCCCAGAGCAGCGTGGTCTCGCGCTGGTTGGTGATGCCGATCGCCTTCACGTCGGCGGCGGTGATGCCCGCCTTGACGACGGCGCCGGCCACGACCTCCTGGACGTTCTCCCAGATCTCGGTCGCGTCGTGCTCGACCCAGCCCGGCTTCGGGAAGATCTGTTCGTGCTCCTTCTGGTCGACGGAGACGATCCGGCCGTCCTTGTCGAAGACGATGCAGCGGCTGGAGGTGGTGCCCTGGTCGATGGCCGCGATGAACGGGCCGGTGGTGTGTGCGTCGGTCACGGTGTGCTCCCGGAAGTCTGTGTGGTCGTGAGGGTTGCGGCTCTGGGCGCCACGGCTCAGGCGAAGGCGACGTTGTAGAGCCCGCCCGCGATGGCGCCGCCGATGAGCGGTCCGGCGACCGGGATCCACGCGTAGCCCCAGTCGGAACCGCCCTTGTTCGGCAACGGCAGCAGCGCGTGCACGATACGCGGGCCGAGGTCGCGAACCGGGTTGATCGCGTAGCCCGTCGGGCCGCCGAGCGAGAGACCGATACCGACGACCACCAGAGCGGTGATCAGCGCGCCGAGCGTGCCCAGACCGTCGCCGTCATTGTTGAGGCCCTGGGTGAGGATCGCCAGGACGAGCACGACGGTGGCGATGATCTCCGTGACCATGTTCTGCACGGCGTGCCGGATCTCGGGACCGGTGGAGAAGATGCCCAGGACCGGGCCCGCCTTCGGGGCGGAAGCCTTGTCGACCATGCCCTCGTCACCCGAGTGGGCGGCCAGGATCTCCGGATCCGTGAGATGCGCCCGGAACTGCCCGTAGTACGTCAGCCAGACCAGCACCGCGCCGATCATCGCGCCGAACAGCTGGGAGCCGAGGTACAGCGGTACGTCGCTCCACTTGGTGCCGCCCTCGATCGCGAGGCCGATCGTGACCGCCGGATTGAGATGCGCGCCCGAAACGCCACCGGCCAGATACGCGCCGGTCAGCACGGCGAAACCCCACCCGAAGGTGATGGCCAGCCAGCCGGCGTTCTGCGCCTTGGAGCGCTTGAGAGTGACAGCGGCACAGACACCGCCGCCGAGCAGGATGAGCACGGCGGTACCTATGGTCTCGCCGATGAAGATGTCGGAGCTGGACACCCGCGACTCCTTTGTCCTTCGTCCAGGGAAGCCGAACCCCGGGTCCCTCCGGTGGTCCGCGCCCTCATGTGAGGGCGTTTTCCGGCCCTTGGCGCTGTCACACCCTAACGCTCTTTTCCGTTAGGCGTTCGACAATGCCGACCGATGAACGGCAATGCTTCCCCCAGGTGAATCAGGCGTCAAGGGTTGTGTGGCCTATAACTCGATCGTTACCGGCTCGGGCCCGCCGCGGCGGTCAGAACCGTCCGGCGCCCAGGTCCCTGGAGACCGCGCGGGCGCAGTCGCGCACCGCCGCGATCAGCTCCGGGCGCAGCGCCCCGTCCGCGCAGACCCGCTCCACGGCCCCGGTCACGGCCACCGCGCCGACCGGCATCCGACGCCGGTCGTGGATCGGGGCGGCCACTGCGGCCACGCCCTCCCAGGTCTCCTCCACGTCGGCCGCCCAGCCGCGGGCCCGGATCAGGTCGAGCATCGCCTCGAAGTCCTCCGGATCGGTGACCGTGCGCGGCGTGAAGGCCTGCCGCTCGGCCTCCAGGGCCTCGGTGTGCGCCACCGGGTCGTACGCCGAGAGCACCTTGCCCAGGGCCGTGGAGTGCAGCGGCTGCATGGCCCCGACCTCCAGGACCTGCCGGCTGTCGTCGGGACGGAACACGTGGTGGACGATGAGGACGCCCTGCTGGTGCAGCACGCCCAGGTGCGTGCTCTCGCCGCTGGAGCGGGCCAGGTCGTCGGTCCAGACCAGCGCGCGGGCCCGCAGCTCGTGGACGTCCAGATAGCTGTTGCCCAGGCGCAGCAGCTCGGCGCCCAGCTGATAGCGGCCGGACGCGGCGTCCTGCTCGACGAAGCCCTCGTGCTGGAGCGTGCGCAGGATGCCGTGCGCGGTGCCCTTGGCCAGGCCCAGTGAAGAGGCGATGTCGGACAGCCCCAGCCGCCGCTCGCCGCCTGCCAGCAGACGCAGCATCGCCGCCGCCCGCTCCAGCGACTGGATGTTCTTGGCCATCGCGCCGTACTCCTCCACCTCGGTTCGACAATGCTGAACACTATCGGTCGATGACGACCCTCGCTCGATCGCGCGGCAAAACCGCGACACCGCTCCGAACCGGGCATCCCCCCGCACAGCATGCAGTCCGTTCCGTGGGACGGAGTGACGGCCCCGGGCGCCGCCCGGCTAGGCTGGCCTGGTGCGCCTTCCACCGAAGACGCAAAGCCGACAGCCGTCGCATCCCAGGGAGTACATCCATGGCCTCGTCGCCGACCCCTTCCGCCGACAGCCGGAACCGAGCCGAAGCCCTCCGCGAGGCGCTCGCCACCCGTGTAGTGGTGGCCGACGGTGCCATGGGCACCATGCTCCAGGCACAGGACCCGACCCTCGACGACTTCCAGAACCTCGAGGGCTGCAACGAGATCCTGAACGTCACCCGCCCCGACATCGTGCGTTCGGTGCACGAGGAGTACTTCGCCGTCGGCGTGGACTGCGTCGAGACGAACACCTTCGGCGCCAACCTGGCGGCCCTGGGTGAGTACGACATTCCCGAGCGGGTCTTCGAGCTCTCCGAGTCCGGCGCGCGCATCGCCCGCGAGGTCGCCGACGAGTTCACCGCCTCCACCGGGCAGCAGCGCTGGGTGCTCGGCTCGATGGGCCCGGGTACGAAGCTGCCGACGCTGGGCCACGCCCCGTACACCAAGCTCCGCGACGCCTACCAGCAGAACGCCGAAGGCATGATCGCCGGTGGCGCCGACGCCCTCCTGGTCGAGACCACCCAGGACCTGCTCCAGACCAAGGCCTCCGTCGTCGGCGCGCGCCGCGCCCTGGAGGCCACCGGGGCCAACCTCCCGGTGATCTGCTCCGTCACCGTCGAGACGACCGGCACCATGCTGCTCGGCTCCGAGATCGGCGCGGCGCTCACCGCCCTGGAACCGCTCGGCATCGACCTCATCGGCCTGAACTGCGCCACCGGCCCCGCCGAGATGAGCGAGCACCTGCGCTACCTCGCTCGTCACTCCCGCATCCCGCTCTCCTGCATGCCCAATGCCGGCCTCCCGGTGCTCGGCAAGGACGGCGCGCACTACCCGCTGTCCCCGGCCGAGCTCGCCGACGCGCAGGAGACGTTCGTCCAGGAGTACGGCCTCTCGCTGGTCGGCGGCTGCTGCGGTACGACTCCGGAGCACCTGCGGCAGGTCGTCGAGCGGGTCCGCGGGGTGGCCGTCACCTCCCGCACCCCGCGCCCCGAGCCGGGTGCCGCCTCCCTCTACCAGACCGTCCCGTTCCGTCAGGACACCTCGTACCTCGCGATCGGCGAGCGTACGAACGCCAACGGTTCGAAGAAGTTCCGCGAGGCCATGCTCGAAGCCCGCTGGGACGACTGCGTGGAGATGGCCCGTGACCAGATCCGCGAGGGCGCGCACATGCTCGACCTCTGCGTCGACTACGTGGGCCGTGACGGTGTGGCGGACATGGAGGAGCTGGCCGGCCGGTTCGCCACCGCGTCCACGCTCCCGATCGTGCTGGACTCGACGGAGCTGCCCGTGCTGCGGGCCGGCCTGGAGAAGCTGGGCGGGCGTGCCGTCCTGAACTCGGTCAACTACGAGGACGGCGACGGTCCCGAGTCCCGGTTCGCCAAGGTCACCGCACTGGCCGCGGAGCACGGTGCCGCGCTGATCGCGCTGACCATCGACGAGGAGGGCCAGGCCCGCACCGTCGAGCACAAGGTCGCCGTCGCCGAACGGCTGATCGCGGACCTGACCGGCAACTGGGGCATCCAGGAGTCGGACATCCTGATCGACGCCCTCACCTTCACCATCTGCACCGGTCAGGAGGAGTCCCGCGGCGACGGCATCGCCACCATCGAGGCGATCCGTGAGCTGAAGAAGCGCCACCCCGACGTGCAGACCACGCTGGGCCTGTCCAACATCTCCTTCGGCCTCAACCCGGCCGCCCGCGTCGTGCTGAACTCCGTCTTCCTCGACGAGTGCGTCAAGGCCGGACTCGACTCCGCGATCGTGCACGCCTCCAAGATCCTGCCGATCGCCCGCCTGGAGGAGGAGCAGGTCAAGGTCGCCCTCGACCTGATCCACGACCGGCGCGCCGAGGGGTACGACCCGCTGCAGCGGCTCATGGAGCTGTTCGAGGGTGTCAGCACGAAGTCGATGAAGGCGGGCAAGGCCGAGGAGCTCCTGGCCCTGCCGCTCGACGAGCGGCTCCAGCGCCGCATCATCGACGGTGAGAAGAACGGCCTGGAGAACGACCTCGACGAGGCGCTGCGGACCCGCCCGGCCCTCGACATCGTCAACGACACCCTCCTGGAGGGCATGAAGGTCGTCGGCGAGCTCTTCGGCTCCGGCCAGATGCAGCTGCCCTTCGTCCTCCAGTCCGCCGAGGTCATGAAGACCGCGGTGGCACACCTCGAACCGCACATGGAGAAGTCCGACGCCGAGGGCAAGGGCACCATCGTCCTGGCCACGGTCCGCGGCGACGTCCACGACATCGGCAAGAACCTCGTCGACATCATCCTGTCCAACAACGGCTACAACGTCGTCAACCTCGGCATCAAGCAGCCCGTCTCCGCGATCCTGGAAGCCGCCGAGGAACACCGGGCCGACGTCATCGGCATGTCCGGCCTCCTGGTGAAGTCCACCGTGATCATGAAGGAGAACCTGGAGGAGCTGAACCAGCGCAAGCTGGCCGCCGACTTCCCCGTCATCCTCGGCGGCGCGGCCCTCACCCGGGCCTACGTCGAGCAGGACCTCCACGAGATCTACGAGGGCGAGGTCCGCTACGCCCGCGACGCGTTCGAGGGGCTGCGCCTGATGGACGCGCTGATCGCGGTCAAGCGCGGTGTCCCGGGTGCGGTCCTGCCCGAGCTCAAGCAGCGCCGGGTGCCCAAGCGCGACACCGCGGTCCTGGAGGTCGACGAGCCGCAGGAGGGCGTCCGCTCGGACGTCGCCGTCGACAACCCGGTCCCCGAGCCCCCCTTCTGGGGCACCCGGGTCGTCAAGGGCATCCAGCTCAAGGAGTACGCGTCCTGGCTGGACGAGGGCGCCCTCTTCAAGGGCCAGTGGGGACTGAAGCAGGCCCGCGCCGGTGACGGACCGACGTACGAGGAGCTGGTGGAGACCGAGGGCCGCCCGCACCTGCGCGGCTGGCTCGACAAGCTCCACACCGAGAACCTCCTGGAAGCCGCCGTCGTCCACGGCTACTTCCCCTGCGTCTCCAAGGGCGACGACCTGATCCTGCTCCACGAGGACGGTTCCGAGCGGACCCGCTTCACCTTCCCGCGCCAGCGCCGCGGCCGGCGGCTCTGCCTCGCGGACTTCTTCCGTCCCGAGGAGTCCGGCGAGAGGGACGTGATCGGTCTCCAGGTCGTCACCGTCGGCTCGAAGATCGGCGGCGAGACCGCGAAGCTCTTCGAGGCCAACTCCTACCGCGACTACCTGGAGCTGCACGGCCTGTCCGTACAGCTGGCCGAGGCCCTGGCCGAGTACTGGCACGCCCGGGTCCGCTCGGAGCTGGGCTTCGGCGGCGAGGACCCGTCCGACGTCGAGGACATGTTCGCGCTGAAGTACCGGGGGGCGCGCTTCTCCCTCGGCTACGGTGCCTGCCCCGACCTGGAGGACCGGGCGAAGATCGCCGAGCTGCTCCAGCCGGAGCGGATCGGGGTGCACCTCTCGGAGGAATTCCAGCTGCATCCGGAGCAGTCCACCGACGCGATCGTCATCCATCACCCGGAGGCGAAGTACTTCAACGCGCGGTAAGACGATGTTCAACGCGCGGTAGCAGGACAAGTCGTACACTTGTCGGCCCAGTGCAGGCCGGTCGCCCTTCCCACGGGAAATGGCGGCCGGCCTTCTCGTCCCTTACGGAAGGTGTGCCGGATGACCAGCACGGTCCCCGCGTCCTTGACCCGCACGGCCGAAGGCGCCGCGCTCCAGGCCGTCCTCCTCGACATGGACGGCACTCTCGTCGACACCGAAGGGTTCTGGTGGGACGCGGAGGTGGAGGTCTTCGCCGAGCTCGGTCACCGGCTCGACGAGGCCTGGCGGGACGTGGTGGTCGGCGGGCCGATGACCCGCAGCGCCGGCTACCTCATGGACGTCACCGGCGCGGACATCACCCTCGACGAACTCACCGTGCTGCTCAACGACCGCTTCGAGAAGCGCATCGGCCGCGGGGTGCCGCTGATGCCGGGCGCGGCCCGGCTGCTGGCCGAACTGGTCAGGCACGACATCCCGACGGCCCTGGTCTCCGCCTCGCACCGGCGGATCATCGACCGGGTACTGGAATCGGTGGGCCGTCACCACTTCGCGCTCACCGTCGCGGGCGACGAGGTCTCCCGTACGAAGCCGCACCCGGAGCCCTATCTCACCGCCGCTTCCGGCTTCGGAGCGGAGCCCGAGCGCTGTGCGGTCATCGAGGACACCGCGACCGGTGTCGCTGCCGCGGAGGCGGCGGGCTGCCGGGTGGTCGCCGTACCGTCCGTCGCTCCCATCGCCCCCGCGTCCGGCCGGGTGGTCGTGCGTTCGCTCGAAGAAGTCGATCTCGCCTTCCTCCGGGGACTGGTCACGGGAACGCGTTGATCCGCGTACCGAGAGTGTTTCTGTGAATGAACGGAAAAGCCCTCGGCGGCGAATGGTGCATTTTCTGTCGCGCGTAGGTGTGGGAATGCCGGGCGTGCGATAAGGGATTCGAACGGCCGAGGCGTGAGCTTTCTCACCCGAATGCGCTTCGCAGGGTTTTCGAGATCACCCGAGGTGTCCGTTTCGGGGCATTGAGATGTCCCGGTTCATTCTGATATCTGCGAAACCCTTCCGCCGCGTGAAATCGGCTCGCCGTTCATTCCCATCACCATCCGATTACGCGCGGGGACTTCTCCGGTCCGGCATCGCCGACGACGCCTACTAATGTCGCTTTCTCCATGCCCGGATGAGGGAGAGCGTCCAAGATGAACCGCAAGACTCTGGTGCTGCCGGCCGTCGTCGGCCTGCTCGCGCCCGCACTCGCCGCCTGCGGCGCGTCGGGTGACGGGAGCGATGGCAAGGCCGCCATCGTTGTCGGCACCACGGACCAGTTCGTCGCCTCGAAGCGCAGTCCCGCGCCGCTCGATCCCGCCATCGGCTACGAAGCCGGCGTGTGGAACGTGCTCCGGCAGACCGTGCAGACCCTGGTGCATGTGCCGCGCGGCGGCGGCGAGCCGGTGCCCGAAGCCGCGGAGAGCTGCACCTTCACGGACACGCAGAACGAGAGCTACCGCTGCAAGCTGCGCAGCGGTCTGAAGTTCGCCGACGGCAAGGCCATGACCGCCGACGACGTGAAGTACTCCATCGACCGCGTCATCCGCATCGATGCCGCCAACGGGCCCGTCGCCCTGCTCGACAACATCGACACGGTCGAGACACGGGGCGAGCGGGAGGTCATCTTCCACCTGCGCGCGCCGGACGCCACGTTCCCGTACAAGCTCGCCACCCCGGTCGCCGGGATCGTGCCGCGGAGCCGGTACGCGGCGAAGGCCGCGCGCACCGGATTCCAGGTGGACGGCTCCGGCCCGTACACCATGAAGCCGGAAGTCGAACACAATCGGATCGTCAAGGTGCTCTTCACCAGGAACCCCCACTACAAGGGGGACCTGAAGGTGCGGAACGAGAAGGTCGAGCTGGACGTCTTCCCCGACCCGGCGGCCATGGGCAAGGCCCTCGACAACCAGAAGATCGACATGATGACCCGCACCATGTCGCCCGAGCAGTCCCAGCAGATGCTCGAAAAGCCCAGGGACGACATCAAGCTCACCGAGATGCCCGGCCTCGCCATCCATTTCCTGGGCTTCAACACCAACGACCCGGCCGTGAAGAACAAGGCCGTCCGCCAGGCCATGGCCCAGGTCGTCGACCGCGGTGAAATCGCGAGCAAGGTGTACGGCACCACGGCCGAGCCGCTGTACTCGCTGATCCCTTCCGGCATCACCGCGCACGCCAACTCGTTCTACAACAAGTACAGCGAACCCAGCACCACGAAGGCTGCGGCGATCCTGAACGCCGCAGGCGTCGACACCCCGGTGAAACTCACGCTCCACTACCCGACCGACCGTGTCGGCGCCGGCACCGCCGCCGAGTTCGGAACGCTGAAGAAGCAGTTCGACGACACCGGACTGTTCGACGTCACCGTCCAGGGAACCCCCTGGGCGACGTACCGCCCGGCACAGCTGCGCGGCGACTACGCCGTCTACGGCATGGGCTGGTTCCCCGACTTCCCGGACCCCGACAACTTCACGGCGCCGTTCCTCGACAGGAACAACTTCCTCAACTCGCCCTACAAGTCGGCGCCGGCCCGGAAGATGCTCATTCCGCAGTCCCGCCGCGAGACCGACCGCAGCGCCTCGGCCAAGACCTTCCAGCAGATCCAGGACATCGTCGCCGACGACGTCCCGGTACTACCGATCTGGCAGGGCAAGCAGTACGTCGCCTCCCGCGAGGACCTCACCGGTGTCGAGTGGGCGGTCAACTCCACCGCGGAACTCCAGCTCTGGGAACTGGGCGACGGCCGCGTCTGAGCACGGACGGCGCCCCCGGCCGCACCTGGCCGGAGGCGCCGCTCTCCCCGCTCCGCTCACTGGGCGCCGGGGCGCACCAGACCGCTCTCGTACGCGTACACGGCGGCCTGCACCCGGTCGCGCAGTCCGAGCTTGGTCAGCACATGGCCGACATGGGTCTTGACCGTCGTCTCGCTGACGAACAGATCCGCGGCGATCTCCGCATTCGACAGACCGCGTGCCACCAGCTTCAGCACCTCGACCTCGCGGTCGGTCAGCGTGTGCAGCGTGTCGGGCACCGGATCCTCGCCGGACGGCAGATGGTCCGCGTACTTGTCGAGGAGCCTGCGGGTGATGCTCGGTGCGAGCATCGCCTCGCCCGCCGCGACCACCCGGATGGCCTGCACCAGCTCATTGGCCGGAGCGTCCTTCAGCAGGAAGCCGCTGGCGCCGGCGCGCAGCGCCTCCACCACGTACTCGTCGAGATCGAACGTCGTCAGTACCAGCACTTTCGCCGGACCGTCGCGGCCCGGCCCGGTGATCTGGCGGGTCGCCTCGACGCCGTCCATCCGCGGCATGCGGATGTCCATCAGCACCACATCGGGCTGCAGCGCCCGCACCTGGTCGAGAGCCTGGAGACCGTCACCGGCCTCACCCACCACCGCGAGATCGCCTTCCGCCTCCAGAATCATCCGGAAGCCGGTGCGCAGCAGGGGCTGGTCGTCGACCAGTAGGACGCGGATAGCCACAGAATCTCCTTCACGGTCCTTCGAGTTCACGGTCCTTCGAGGGCCACAGGCCGGCCGGCCTCGGCGCGGACCGGATCCATTCTGCCCTGCACATCCTGCTCCGGCTCCGCCGGGCGGACCGTCAATGGATAGACCGGGGGAGTACCGCCGAATTCGGGACAGACCGACCGGTGATCGCACCAGCCGCAGAGCTTCGTCGGCCGGGGCCGCCACTCGCCCGTCTCCGTGGCCAGCCGGATCGCGTCCCACAGCGCCAGCAGCTTGCGCTCCACCCGCTGAAGATCCGCCACCACCGGGTCGTACGTCAGGATGTCCCCGCTGCCGAGGTAGACCAGCTGGAGCCGGCGCGGCACCACACCCTTCAGTCGCCAGATCACCAGGGCGTAGAACTTCATCTGGAAGAGCGCGCCCTCCGCGTACTCCGGGCGCGGCGCCTTCCCCGTCTTGTAGTCGACGATCCGGACCTCGCCCGTCGGCGCCACGTCGATCCGGTCGATCACCCCGCGCAGCCGCAGTCCCGACTCCAGCTCCGTCTCGACGAAGAGTTCCCGCTCGGCCGGCTCCAGACGCGTCGGATCCTCCAGCGAGAACCACCGCTCCACCAGGCCCTCCGCCTCCGAGAGCCAGCGTGAGAGCCGCTCGCCCCCGGCATCCTCGGCGAACAGCTCCGACAGCTCCGGCTTCGACTCCAGCAGCCGGTCCCACTGGGCGGGGATCAGAGCCGTGGCCCGGCCGGCGGTGCGCTCCACCGCCGGATTGTCGAAGAGCCGCTCCAGCACCGCATGCACCAGCGTGCCCCGGGTAGCCGCCTCGCTGGGCTTCTCCGGCAGTTTGTCGATGACCCGGAAGCGGTACAGCAACGGACACTGCATGAAATCGCTCGCCCGCGACGGCGACAGGGACGAAGGCGGCTGAGCGGGCCGCGGCAGGGAGGTCATGTCGAAGACCCTACGGCCCGCCACCGACAGCGGGCGGCATACCATCGACCACACAGCCTCGAACACTGCATGATCGTGCCGTAGGGCACCGACCGAAGGGACCCCGTGGACGAGAGCGGCGACAGCGGGCGGCCGCAGCCCGGTGCAGGGGGAACGCCCCCTGGCGCCGGCCCCGACAAGGGTGAACCGCAGCGCCCCGAAGAGCCCGGAGGCGGCATTCTCATGGGCCGCCCCTTCGGCGTGCCCGTGTACGTCGCGCCCAGCTGGTTCCTCGTGGCCGCGCTGATCACCTGGGTCTTCGGCGGTCAGCTCGACCGGGTGCTGCCCGAGCTCGGCGCGGCGCGCTATCTGGTCGCCCTCTTCTTCGCGATCGCCTTCTACGCCTCCGTGCTCGTCCACGAACTCGCCCACACCGTCGTGGCGCTGCGCTACAAGCTGCCGGTGCGCCGCATCCAGCTCCAGTTCTTCGGCGGCGTCTCCGAGATCGAGAAGGAGTCCGAGACCCCGGGCCGCGAATTCCTGCTCGCCTTCGTCGGACCGCTGCTCTCCCTGGTGCTCGCGGGCGTGTTCTACGTCGGGATGATGTTCGTCGCGCCCGGCACCGTGCCCGGTGTCCTGCTCGCCGGGCTGATGGTCTCCAACCTCCTGGTGGCCGCCTTCAACCTCCTCCCCGGTCTCCCGCTGGACGGCGGGCGCATGCTCCGCGCCGTCGTCTGGAAGATCACCGGACGGCCGATGAGCGGCACCGTCGCCGCCGCCTGGGTCGGCCGCGCCCTCGCCGTCATCACCCTGATCGGCCTGCCGCTGCTCACCCACACCGGGACCTTCGGCAACGACCCCGGTGACCTCAGCGGCATGGACACCATCACCGACGCCCTGCTCGCCGCCATCCTCGCCGCGATCATCTGGACCGGAGCGGGCAACAGCCTGCGCATGGCCCGGCTGCGCGAACACCTCCCCGAGCTGTGCGCCCGCACGCTCACCCGGCGCGCCGTCCCGGTGGAGGCGGCCACCCCGCTCTCCGAGGCCCTGCGCCGGGCCAACGAGGCGGGCGCCCGAGCCCTCGTCGTCGTCGACGGACACGGCGAACCGAAGGGCATCGTCCGGGAAGCGGCCATCGTCGCCGTGCCGGAACACCGCCGCCCCTGGGTCGCCGTCAGCGGTCTCGCCCAGGACCTCACCGAAGGCATGAAGGTCTCCGCCGAGCTGTCCGGCGAGGCCCTCCTGGACAGGCTCAAGGCCAGCCCGGCCACCGAGTACCTCGTGCTGGAGGAGACCGGTGAGATCTACGGCGTCCTCTCCACCGCCGACGTCGAACGTGCGTTCGTCGCCGCCCTGGCCAGACCGGCCGCCTGACCGCCGGAGTCCGCCCCGGGCTCGCGGTCGGAGCCCCGGGAATCACCGGTACGCTGGTCACATGTCTGAACCGACCGGTGCCGCCCGCCGACGCGGGCCCTTCAAGGTCGGGGACCAGGTCCAGCTCACCGATCCCAAGGGACGTCACTACACCTTCACGCTCGAGGCCGGAAAGAACTTCCACACCCACAAGGGTTCTTTCCCGCACGACGAGCTGATCGGTGCCCCCGAGGGCAGTGTTGTCCGAACCACGGGAAACGTCGCCTATCTCGCGCTGCGCCCCCTGCTCCCCGACTACGTCCTGTCCATGCCCCGCGGCGCCGCCGTGGTCTACCCCAAGGACGCGGGGCAGATCCTGGCCTTCGCCGACATCTTCCCCGGCGCCCGCGTCGTGGAGGCCGGCGTCGGCTCCGGCTCGCTCTCCACCTTCCTGCTGCGCGCCATCGGCGACCAGGGCATGCTGCACTCCTACGAGCGCCGCGAGGACTTCGCCGAGATCGCCCAGCAGAACGTGGAACGTTACTTCGGCGAACCGCACCCGGCCTGGCAGCTCACCGTCGGCGACCTCCAGGACAACCTCTCGGACACCGACGTCGACCGCGTCGTCCTCGACATGCTCGCCCCCTGGGAGTGCCTGGAGGCCGTCTCCAAGGCGCTGGTGCCCGGCGGCATCCTCTGCGCGTACGTCGCCACCACCACCCAGCTCGCGCGGACCGTCGAGTCCATCCGCGAGATCGGCTGCTTCGCGGAACCGCAGCCCTGGGAATCGATGATCCGCAACTGGCACGTCGAGGGCCTGGCCGTCCGCCCGGACCACCGCATGATCGGCCACACCGGCTTCCTCGTCACCGCCCGTCGACTGGCCGACGGTGTGGAGGCCCCGCTGCGCCGCCGCCGCCCCGCCAAGGGTGCCTACGGCGAGGACTACGACGGTCCCGGCAGCCAGAGCGGCTCCTCCCGCGGCTGACCGCGCAACGCACCGGCGCCGCCGCCGAGTTCCCGGACCGACCCGGGAACTCGACGGCGGCGCCCTTTCGTTGCCGGGAGGACACCGTCCTCGCCGGCCGGGCGATCCGTACCGACCCCACCGTTCCGCTGTTCTGTGAGGTGTGGCACGATGCTGGCCACCCCGCGCCGCCGCGCCGGTCCCACCGGCGCCGCCCACCCCGCCATCCTCGAACCACAGGAACCACAGGAGACATCCCGCGTGCAGACCTCCGAGCTCCCGGACCTCGCGCACACCGACACCAAGCCGCTGCACTGGCTCGCCACCGCGGCGGCCATGGCCGCCGTCGTCGCGGCCGCAGGCCTGCTCCAGCCGGACCCCGCGGCCTCTGCCTCCACCCCTCACCGCACCACGGCGCAGCACGGCGCCGCGAACGTCACCGCCCCCGATCCGGCACGGGCGGACTTCCCCCTGGAATGCGGCGGACTGGAGAGCGCCGTGGCCAAGCAGGCCACCGGCGACCTCGACGGCGACGGCCGCCCCGAGACCGTCGCGGTGGTCCGCTGCGCGGCCGGCTCCGGGACCCCGCCCAGCGGCGTCTACGTCCTCACACGCGGAAGCGGGGCCGCACCGCGGGTCGTGGCGACCCTGGTGGACCCCGCCCAGGAGATGAGCGTCGGCGATTTCGCGGTGCGTGACGGAGTCATTTCGGCCACTCTGCTCGGCTACTCCTCCGACACGGTGGCGCGCTGCTGCCCCGACCAGCAGGAGCGGGTCACCTGGCAGTGGAAGGGCGGCGCGTTCGTCCGCGCCACCCAGGCCGCTCCGAGCAGCGTCTGACCCGTCACCGAGGGTGACCGGAGGTCCGCTGAAGCCGGATCAGGCGGCCTCGGGGCCGTACACCTCGACGCTGTCCGAAACGCGACGTACGTGGATGCAGTCGCCCGGACACTCCTTGGCCGAATCGACGACGTCCTGGAGGAGCGGCAGCGGAACGGGTGTCGTCGCGCCCGCGTCCTGCAGCAGCTCGTCGTCCGCGCTCTTCACATAGGCCAGACCGTCGATGTCCAGCTCGAACACCTCGGGCGCGTACTGGACGCAGATGCCGTCTCCCGTGCAGAGGTCCTGGTCGATCCAGACCTCCAGGTCCTGCGCGTCGCCGCCGTTGGGAGCGTCCTGCTGCACGGTCATTTCTCCTGCCGTTCCCTGCGTATCCGAACCAAAAGAAGCCAGCCCTGACGGGTGTTGAACGGTTCGACGATACAACCGGCCGCTTTCCGATGTTGAAGGGTGGGTATTCCCCTGACACGAGGGGGAACGCAAGGGTGAAGATCGGACACGCCCCGCAGTCTTTGTGATCTAGGGGTTTCAATCATCACCCACCCAGGTAGGGTCAGGAAGCGTCCAGCTCCCCTTGGAGGAGGTGAGGACCGTGGCAGCCCACGACGACGACATCAACCGCGGCATCCGGCCCGGGCGGGGGTCCGAAGACCCAGCCGGCCAGGTCGCCTATCTCGAGCAGGAAATCGCCGTCCTGCGACGTAAGCTCGCCGACTCTCCGCGCCATACGAGGATTCTCGAAGAGCGGATCGTCGAGTTGCAGACCAACCTGGCAGGCGTGTCCGCACAGAACGAACGGCTCGCCAACACATTGCGCGAGGCCCGCGACCAGATCGTGGCTCTCAAGGAAGAAGTCGACCGGCTCGCACAGCCGCCGGCCGGTTTCGGTGTGTTTCTGCAGGGCAATGAGGACGGCACCTGCGACATCTTCACCGGGGGCCGGAAGCTCCGGGTGAATGTCAGCCCCAGTGTCGAGCTCGACGACCTCCGGCGCGGCCAGGAAGTCATGCTCAACGAAGCGCTCAACGTGGTCGACGCCATGGAATTCGAGCGGGCCGGGGACATCGTCACCCTCAAGGAAATCCTCGAGGACGGCGAACGGGCCCTGGTCATCGGGCACACCGACGAGGAACGGGTGGTGAGGCTCGCCGAGCCGCTGCTGGACATCACCATCCGCCCCGGCGACGCCCTCCTGCTCGAACCCAGGTCCGGCTACGTCTACGAAGTGGTCCCCAAGAGCGAGGTCGAAGAGCTCGTCCTCGAAGAGGTACCGGACATCGACTACGACAAGATCGGCGGCCTGGGCGACCAGATCGAACTGATCCGGGACGCGGTCGAGCTCCCCTACCTCCACCCCGACCTCTTCAAGGAACACGAACTGCGTCCGCCGAAGGGCATCCTGCTCTACGGTCCGCCCGGCTGCGGCAAGACACTCATCGCCAAGGCCGTCGCCAACTCCCTTGCCAAGAAGGTCGCCGAGGTCACCGGCCAGCCGGCGGGCAAGAGCTACTTCCTCAACATCAAGGGTCCGGAGCTTCTCAACAAGTACGTCGGCGAGACCGAGCGGCACATCCGCCTGGTCTTCCAGCGTGCCCGTGAGAAGGCGAGCGAGGGCACCCCCGTCATCGTCTTCTTCGACGAGATGGAGTCCCTCTTCCGCACCCGGGGATCCGGCGTCAGCTCGGACGTGGAGAACACCATCGTCCCCCAGCTGCTCGCCGAGATCGACGGTGTCGAGGGCCTGGAGAACGTCATCGTCATCGGCGCCTCCAACCGCGAGGACATGATCGACCCCGCGATCCTGCGACCCGGCCGCCTCGATGTGAAGATCAAGATCGAGCGCCCGGACGCGGAGGCCGCGAAGGACATCTTCGCGAAGTACCTGACGCCTTCGCTGCCCCTGCACGCGGACGACCTCGCGGAGCACACCGGCTCCAAGGAAGCCGCCGCGCACGCCATGATCCAGTCCGTCGTCGAGCGGATGTACACCGAGTCCGAGGAGAACCGCTTCCTCGAGGTCACGTACGCCAACGGCGACAAGGAAGTCCTGTACTTCAAGGACTTCAACTCCGGCGCGATGATCCAGAACATCGTCGACCGGGCCAAGAAGATGGCCATCAAGGCCTTCCTCGACCAGGGCCAGAAGGGCCTTCGCGTCTCCCATCTCCTCCAGGCGTGCGTGGACGAGTTCAAGGAGAACGAGGACCTGCCGAACACCACCAACCCGGACGACTGGGCCAGGATCTCCGGCAAGAAGGGCGAGCGGATCGTCTTCATCCGCACGCTCGTCACCGGAAAGCAGGGCGCGGACACCGGTCGCTCCATCGACACGGTGGCGAACACCGGGCAGTACCTGTAGAACGCGGGCAGGCTGCGGATGCCCGGCCGGGCATCCGCAGCCGGTTGCTTTCGGTACGGCTCGCGCGACACCGCAGCAATGACGCAATTGATCTCCCCACCAGCACAGAGGCGCTCTAGGCTCTTGCGTACCGCCCGGTCGCGCAGTGCGTGGACGGGCAGTGCACGCGCACCGACAAGCAGCGGTACTGGAGCGCCGCCCCTCAAGGGAGCGCCGCCGGGCAAGGAGGGCCGCATGACCGTACGGCGAGTAATGGGCATCGAGACGGAGTACGGGATCTCCGTCCCCGGCCACCCCAACGCCAATGCCATGCTCACCTCGTCCCAGATCGTCAACGCCTACGCAGCGGCGATGCACCGGGCGCGCCGCGCCCGATGGGACTTCGAGGAGGAGAACCCGCTGCGGGACGCGCGAGGCTTCGACCTCGCCCGCGAGACCGCGGACTCCAGCCAGCTCACCGACGAGGACATCGGCCTCGCCAATGTCATCCTCACCAATGGGGCCCGCCTCTACGTCGACCACGCGCACCCGGAGTACAGCTCCCCGGAAGTCACCAATCCGCGGGACGCGGTCCTCTGGGACAAGGCCGGCGAACGCATCATGGCCGAGGCCGCCGAGCGCGCGGCCCAGCTTCCCGGCGCCCAGCCGATCCACCTCTACAAGAACAACACCGACAACAAGGGCGCCTCGTACGGCACGCACGAGAACTACCTGATGAAGCGGGAAACCCCCTTCTCCGACATCGTGCGCCATCTGACCCCGTTCTTCGTCTCCCGCCAGGTGGTCACCGGCGCCGGACGCGTGGGAATCGGCCAGGACGGCCACGAGCACGGCTTCCAGATCAGCCAGCGCGCCGACTACTTCGAGGTCGAGGTCGGGCTGGAGACCACGCTCAAGCGCCCCATCATCAACACCCGGGACGAACCCCACTCCGACGCCGAGAAGTACCGCCGGCTCCATGTGATCATCGGGGACGCGAATCTCTCGGAGATCTCCACCTATCTCAAGCTCGGCACCACCGCCCTGGTCCTCTCCATGATCGAGGACGGCTTCATCAACGTCGATCTCGCGGTCGACCAGCCGGTGCGCACCCTGCACCACGTCTCCCACGACCCGACGCTGAAGCACCTCATCACGCTGCGCAGCGGCCGCACCCTCACCGCGGTGCAGCTGCAGATGGAGTACTTCGAGCTGGGGCGCAAGTACGTCGAGGAGCGGTACGGGGCCGACGCCGACGAGCAGACCAAGGACGTCCTGATCCGCTGGGAGGACACCCTCAACCGGCTGGAGAACGATCCGATGAGCCTGTCCGGGGAGCTCGACTGGATCGCCAAGCGGGAGCTCATGGAGGGCTACCGCCGCCGCGACAGCCTGGACTGGGACGCGGCACGCCTGCATCTGGTGGATCTCCAGTACGCCGACGTGCGGGCCGAGAAGGGCCTGTACAACCGTCTGGCGGCCCGCGGGAAGATGAAGCGGCTGCTGGACGAGAACGAGGTCGAGCAGGCCCGTACGAAGCCTCCGGAGGACACCAGGGCCTATTTCCGCGGCCGCTGCCTGGAGCAGTACGCCGACGACGTGGCGGCGGCCTCCTGGGACTCGGTCATCTTCGATCTGCCGGGTCATGACTCGCTGCAACGGGTACCGACCCTGGAACCGCTGCGCGGCACCCGTAATCACGTCAAGGAGCTCCTGGACCGCTGCCGTACGGCGGAGGAGCTGGTCCAGGTCCTGTCGGGCGGCTGAAAGGGCCGGGATCGGGGAATCATCGGGATGTCCCCCGGACGTTGAGGGAAGTACCGGGCCGATGTCGGAGCCCGTGGGTAGGGTCTGATCAAGTGCTTCGAACCGAGCGGGGTGAGCTAGATGGCGACCAAGGACACCGGCGGCGGACAGCAGAAGGCGACGCGTTCCACGGAGGAGGTCGAGGAGCAGGCGCAGGACGCGCAGGCCTCCGAGGACCTCAAGGACCGCCAGGAGAAGCTGAGCGACGACGTCGACTCGGTTCTGGACGAGATCGATGACGTGCTCGAGGAGAACGCGGAGGACTTCGTGCGCTCCTTCGTTCAAAAGGGTGGACAGTAATTCACGGATGTGAACGCGGGGGAGTGGAGAGCGGTGCGCGCGGTACGGGCCGGGTCGGCCCGTACCGCGCGGGCGCAAGCGGCACCGCGAGCCGTGCGGCTGCCCCTGCGGTTCATGTGGATCACCGCCACGGGACGGGTAGGGTCCGTGGCGTAACCGCAGCAACTGCAATTCGGCCATCGGCAAGTTGGGAGACGATCCTGACGCCATGCTCAGGGCCGTCGTTTACCTGGAGGGAAACGCGTGGAAGCCAACACTCGTAGCACCGGGCGTCTACCAGCTGCCTTCCTGACGCCGGGATCCTCTTCGTTCATGGATTTCCTGTCCGACCAGTCACCCGGGATGCTCCCGGGCAACCGGAGCCTGCCGCCCCTGCAGGGGGCCATCGAGGCGCCGCACGGGACGACCATCGTCGCGGCGACGTTCCCCGGCGGTGTGGTCCTGGCCGGTGACCGGCGCGCGACCATGGGCAATGTGATCGCTCAGCGCGACATCGAGAAGGTCTTCCCGGCCGACGAGTACTCGGCGGTGGGCATCGCCGGCACGGCCGGACTGGCCGTGGAGATGGTCAAGCTCTTCCAGCTGGAGCTGGAGCACTTCGAGAAGGTCGAGGGCGCCCAGCTCTCCCTGGAGGGCAAGGCCAACCGGCTCTCCACGATGATCCGCAGCAATCTGGCCATGGCCATGCAGGGCCTCGCCGTCGTGCCGCTCTTCGCCGGCTTCGACGTCGACCGCGAGAAGGGCCGCATCTTCTCGTACGACGTCACCGGCGGCCGTTCCGAGGAGCACGGCTACGCGGCCACCGGCTCCGGGTCGGTCTTCGCCCGCAGTTCGATGAAGAAGCTCTACCGCCAGGACCTGACGGAGCAGGAGGCCCTCACCCTGGTCGTCCAGGCGCTGTACGACGCCGCGGACGACGATTCGGCGACCGGCGGTCCGGATGTGGCCCGGCGGATCTATCCGATCGTCACCGTCATCACCGACGAGGGCTTCCGGAAGCTGGACGAGGCGGAATCCTCCGAGATCGCCCGCTCCATCCTGGAACACCGGCTGGAGCAGCCCGACGGCCCGCGCGCCGCGCTGCTCTGACCTCCGTTCCGCTGCTTCTTCGATGCTCTTGTCACTGACAGAAAGGGACGGATAACCGGTGTCGACGCCGTTCTATGTCTCACCTCAGCAGGCCATGGCCGACCGGGCGGAATACGCCCGGAAGGGCATTGCCCGTGGTCGCAGCCTGGTTGTGCTGCAGTATGCCGACGGCATTGTGTTCGTCGGCGAGAACCCGTCCCGTGCGCTGCACAAGTTCAGCGAGATCTACGACCGGATCGGTTTCGCCGCCGCCGGCAAGTACAACGAATACGAGAATCTCCGCATCGGCGGCGTGCGCTATGCCGATCTGCGCGGATACACCTACGACCGCGACGATGTGACGGCCCGTGGGCTGGCCAACGTCTACGCGCAGACGCTGGGCACCATCTTCTCCAGTGCGGCCGAGAAGCCGTACGAGGTGGAGCTGGTGGTCGCGGAGGTGGGCGCCGAGCCCGAGGGCGACCAGATCTACCGGCTGCCGCACGACGGCTCGATCGTCGACGAGCACGGCTCGGTCGCGGTCGGCGGCAACGCCGAGCAGATCAGCACCTTCCTGGACCAGCGGCACCGCGACGGGATGACGCTCGCCGAGGCGCTGAAGCTGGCGGTGCAGGCGCTGTCGCGCGATCCCAACGGCAGCGAGCGGGAGATCCCCGCGGAGCGGCTGGAGGTCGCGGTCCTGGACCGTACGCGGCCGCAGCAGCGGAAGTTCAAGCGGATCGTCGGCAGGCAGCTGGCGCGGCTGCTGGAGGCGGACGGCGGCTCCGCGCCGACGGATGCCCCCTCCGACACCGAAGAGGGCGAGGGCGGCGAGTCCGCCGCCACGACGGACGCTCCCGAGTCCACCGACTCCGGCGGGGACGTGGAGTAGCCCTTCGCGGGGCGGTCCACCGCATGACCGTGCCCCGGTCCGCCGTTCCCCCCCGGGCGGGGGACAATCCCCCCGGCGGGGGGGCCCAAGAAACCCCGGACCCCCAACCCCCCAGGAGGACCCCCGGCCCTTTTCTTTTCCCCC